>CAYXEY010000788.1:0-2547 GCA_964464105.1 uncultured Planctomycetaceae bacterium | reverse complement strand
AAATTGGAATGCGATCGGCTGGAGGTCAACTTCGACTTCGGCCAGAAGCAAAAGGGTCTTGCCGCGACCGAGCGCACAGCCGACGCTCAGGGCAATGGTGCCGTGCCGCCCACCGAGGCGCCGCCGGAAGAGGAACTCACCGATGACAAGACGCGGCTGACCCTGACGTGGAACGGCCCGCTGGAACTGCGGCCGATTCAGGTCGAGCCGGAGCTGCAGACCGGCGAGCGGTTCGACGCCATTGCAACCGGTTTGCCGGTGCGGGTGGCCAGCGACCGCGGCAATGCGGAATGCACCCAGCTGGTGTATCGGCATGAGCGAAGACAAGTCTGGCTGCTCGGCACCGATGAGAAACCCGCCGATCTCGGTGTCTCCAACGCCCGCCGGCTGAAGGGCCGCGAAGTCTTCTTTGATCAGAAGCGCGGGCTTGCCAAAGTGCAGGGCCCCGGTGTCATGAGCGACAATCGCACCGATGGTTCCAGCGATGCGGACAATCTGTTCGCCGGTGGCGCAGCGCCCAAACCTGCGGCCGGCGCCCCGGCCCGCTTGACCAAGCCGCGCGACCCGGTGGACATTCGCTGGTCCCGCGGCGTTGACATTGATTTGGGCACGCGCGAGGTTGAGCGGATTGATCCCTCGACCGGCCGCCACGAGCGCAAGCGTCGCGAATTCCTGCGCCGGGCGTGGTTCCACGGCGGTGTCGCCGTCTCCCAGGGCAAGCACAAGGTCAATGGCGAAGAACTGGCCGTGACCTTCGGCGAAAGTGACGACGACAGCGAAGTCGCCGCCCGCATCGAGCACATCGACGTGATCGACAAGGTGCGCCTCTCGAACGACAGGGATTACATCTCGGCCGATCGTCTGGAAGTGAAGATGACGCTCACGCCCGAGGGCAAAAGCGTGGCCCGCGTGGCGAATGCGGTCGGTCACGTGAAGGCGATGCAGGGCACGCTGGAGTTCAAGGCCGACAAGATGCACGTCCTGCTTAATCCCTCGTCAAAGGGAGATTCGCGGCTGGCCATCGAGCGGCTCGACGCGGTCGGCGAGGTCTTCGTGCAGGATCCCAATTCAAATCTGAAGATCTCGCGGTGTGAGACGCTCAGCGCCACGATGCACGACGACAACAAGCTGGCCACGGCGATCATTGTGAGCCGCGACCCGTCGGTGCTGGCCCGCGTGCGCTATGACGATTTTGCCGTGCACGGCCATCGCGTTGAAATAGACGCAGTGAAGGAATCGATCTACGTGCCCGGCCCCGGAAAGAGCTGGATGGTCACGCGTCAGGATCTCAGCGGGCGCAAGCTGCAGCGCCCCACGACAGTTAAAACCACCTGGGCCGGACGCATGGTCATGGAACTCGGCCAGGACTATGGCGTCTTCGCCGGGGGCGTGCAGAGCCTGACGGATACATTTGCGCTGAACAGCGACAAACTGACGGTGCGCTTCATGCCCGCGCCGCCCGATGAGCGTTCGCCCGAAGGCAAGCACCGCTATTGGGGCCTGGGGTCGGTCATGGGCGACAAGGCCACGCTGAGAGCCGATGAGCGCATGCTGCCGTCGACCAAGCGCAAGCGGCCCGCGTCGGTCGTGGCCGATGGCCGGGCCGTGGCTGTCACCAGCAATTATGCCCCGACGCGAACGCCCGATCAGCCGGGCCGGCTGCTTTCGCGCCTGCGCATCGCCGGCGATCAGATCGCCGCGGACCTGCGCCGCGAGGAGATGTGGGTGCCCGATGCCGGCACGCTGCTCATCGAGGACTACCAGTTTGATACTTCGAGTCCGGCAAGGCTGGCGTCTGCATCGGGCGGCACCGGTCCGTTGATGAGTTCGATGAATCGCGACGGCCCGAGCCAGACCGCCATCACCTGGAAGAACTCGATGAAGTTCTTCGTGGATCAGAACTTCGTGGCCTTCGACCGCGAAGTGCAGATGGTCCATCGCAGCGGACAGCAGATGGTCATGCAGAAGGAGCTGGCCGACGCCATGCGGCTCGACGAGAAGCTCGTGCGGCTATCGCGCGGGCGGCGCGCGACGCTGGCCTGCGAGCATCTCATCATCGAGTTCATGAGCGGTAAAGTCGCCCGTGGTAATAATTCGCCGAAAAATGCGACAGTTGTCAGCAGCGATGCGGTGCGGGCCACGGATCTGGACCGGCTGATCGCGAAGGGCGGGGTGCACCTGCAGGAGTCGGGCAAGAGCCTGATGGGCGACGAGCTGACCTATGTCGATGCATCACAGGAGGTTACGCTCCTGGCCGCCCCCGGTTCCGACGCGGTCATTTACGATCAGGATGAGAGCGGTCAAACGTTTAACATGATGCGGGGGCCGAAGCTGGTCTGGAACCGAAAGTCCAACAAGGTCGATGCGCCGGGGGCGTCAGTGAAGAGCGGAAGCCGTTAGAAAAATAAATTTTCGACCGGCGCTTGCCTTTGCACATCGGCCGGGAATCATTGCACAGAGGACTGAATCCGCTCGAGATTCAGGCCTCTCTCAAGGGATTTCGACGCGGTATCACGCGTACGGGAAATATGAATTATCTGGGTGGTT
>CAYXEY010000787.1:0-2560 GCA_964464105.1 uncultured Planctomycetaceae bacterium | reverse complement strand
ATTATCGAGTCGATTCACAGAACTTCGCTCACATCCACATGCCGACGCAACAACCGTCGGCATGGCACCCGTATTAGCTCTTCTTAGAGGCTTCCTTTTCGCGCTGGGTCTTTTCGGGGCGCTCGATCCAGACTTCGTCATTCTCGGTCAACCCTTCGACGACTTCCGTGAAGGTGCCGTCGGTTGAGCCGATCTTCACGTGCTTCTTCTCCTCGTCCCAGGGCGAACGGTCGTTCTTGCGTACGGGGACATAAACGAAGCACTGCTTTCCCTCGCTGAATAACGCGTCGTTCTTGACCAGAACCACATTGCTCAGGCTCTTGGTGGTGAATGACAGGTCGGCCTGCAGGGCCAGGAGCTTCTCGAGGTCTTTGCCCACAAGTCGAACACGCACTTGAAAGGTAATGACGTTGGCGAGATTCTGCGGCTCGGGCAGGATGCGCTCGATCACACCGGTGAAGGACTCATTGCGATATGCATCGACCGTCACTTCGACGGGCCGTCCGCGGAGAACATCGCGGAGGGCCGCTGCCTTGTTGACATCCTCCTGGGCCTTCTCGGCGTCCTTGGAGTCGGATATGTGACGGGTGTATTCCTCGACTTCCTCGGGCGTCAGCTCGCGAGTGAGGCCGGGCTTGGCAAAATCAGGCGCAATGTCGCGGATCATGCCGATGTCAGCTTCGTCGACCTGGGCCATGACGAACATGGCGGAGGAGTCGGCGAGGGTCAGGACGGGCGTGCCACCAGTGAAAGATTGCGTGCCGCTCTGGATCATCTCGCCTTGCTTGACGTCAACACGGTAGACCATGCCATCGGCGGGGGCGACAATTTTCGTCTCGGACAGCCGTTGCTTGGCGGTCTCAAGTTCCTTTTTCATTTGATTTAGAGCAGCTTCGGCCTGGGCAACGTCTTGCTGAGCGGTTTTTAGAATAATCTCTTCGTTGCTTTTGGCTCGATCGATGCCGACCTTTGCGCGGTCAACCGCCGCCTTTGCGGCTTCAAAATTGGAATTGGCGGCTACTTCCTCCTGCTTGGCCGCGACCTCCATTCCCGGTACGCCGCTTCCACGATACTCCTTCATTTTCGTCCAGTTGTATTCGGCCATTGTGAATTTCGACTGGGCGTCAGCGAGCATGGCCTTGGCCTCGAGGGTCTGCCAGGGCAGATCGCGCTGATAATTGATTAGCGTCGTTTTTGTCTTTTCCCAGGCAGACTCGAGGCGGTTGACTTCTGCCTGTCGCGCTTCGACATTCCGGGTTTCATCGACCGGGTCAAGTTCAACAAGAATGTCGCCCTTCTTGACGCGTTGCCCAGGCACGACATGGATCTTCTGCACCTGTCCGCCGGCCTTGCTCTTGATCTGAATGTACTCATCCGGGACGACCGTACCGCTGGCGGTGACGGGGATGACCAGGTCGCCGCGCTTGACCTTTTCCTTCACGCCGTCGAGCCATGAGTTCTTGAGTTGATATTTCGAGATGGCGTAGCCGCCGGAGGCAAGTCCACCAATGACGATGACGGCGATGATCAACTTCTTCATGAAACTTCACTCCGTGCTGGTACTGTCGGCGGCCTCCCTGCCGCATCGCCTGCAAAAAAGCAGACACACCCCGTCGAACGCCTGCGGGGCAGGGAATGGGCGAGCATCCCCAGGATAAGCATAGCGAAATCGCCGCCCAGCGCTCACGCGGTGCGACAATAACTCATTTATAGCAATTATGTTGCGCGCTTGCCAGCGCGCGGTCACACTGGCGGTCAAGCCGCCGGTGGCACCCTCAGCATCGGGTCGGCAAATGGTCAGCCTGCGATGTCGAGGCGGTGGTACTCGAGGTTGAAGGTCTGCGCCACGGGCTGGTTGGTCACGCGGCCTTCGACCATGTTGACGCCTTCGGCGAGTCCCGGGTCGGCGGCGACGGCCTTGCGCCAGCCCATGTTGGCCAGCCGCAGCATGTAGGGCGCTGTTGCGTTGGTCAGGGCGAAGGTGCTGGTGCGCCCGACCGCGCCGGGCATGTTAGCCACGCCGTAGTGAACGATTCCGTCGACCATGTAGGTCGGGTTGGCGTGGGTGGTCGGCTTGATGGTTTCGCAGCAGCCGCCCTGATCGACCGCGACGTCGATGATGACCGCGCCGGGCTTCATCTTGGCGAGGTATTTCCGGGGAACGAGCACGGGGCACTTCGCGCCGGGGATGAGCACGGCGCCGACGACGAGATCGGCCAGGGCGATGTGCTCCTGGATCATGGTGTCGTTGCTAAAGAGCAGATTCACATTCGGCGGCATGACGTCGGAGAGATATCGAAGACGCTGGAGATTTACATCCATCAGGACGACGTTGGCGCCGAGGCCCGCGGCGACCTTGGCGGCATTGGTACCGACGACGCCCGCGCCGAGGATCAACACGGTGGCCGGCTGCACGCCCGGCACGCCGCCGAGCAGGATGCCGCGGCCCATCATGGGGCGCTCGAGATATTTTGCGCCTTCCTGAATGCTCATCTTGCCGGCGACTTCGCTCATCGGGGTCAGCAGGGGAAGCTTGTTCTCGCGATCGCCCGTGACGGTC
>CAYXEY010000786.1:0-2566 GCA_964464105.1 uncultured Planctomycetaceae bacterium | reverse complement strand
GAACCAAGGCGCCGCAGCGCCCCGTTGTAGACATCCAGCCGGTCGGTGTTGCTGATCGCCATGTCAGGCCGCAGCTTTCACGTGGTTCACGTTCCAGCGTTCCGCCTGTTCCCGAGTCTGGAAGTGATCCTTGACCACTTCGTTGTTGTCCCTGCGATGGACGCGGAACATGACGGACGGCGATCCGTACTTGGCATAGTAGGGCGCGTCGGCCGCAGCGATGGCTTCATGGCCACCGATTTCGGTGAACTCGATCATCTGCACGATCGCTTCCACCCGGCCGACCGCGCGCACGAATACAACCGCGCGCCACGCCATATCCTCCGGGATGATCTTCACCTCGTCACACGGACGAAGTTTCTTGGCAACATGCGCCCACCATCCTGGTTGCAGCACGTCGTCCATCGTCGTCGTCGCCGGGACGAAGATCGCATAGCGCTGCGTGTAGTGCGCTTCAAGGTTGAGTTGCATCGGCCGCTGCACCTGGCGGGCCGGCGACTTCACTGCGTCGGTCATGAAAAAACCTCATGAAGAAGGAGGGAGGGATGCGGGGCCATGACAGCCCCGCCTCATATCAGTAGCCCCACATCGTGATGGCGAACTTGCCCGCCGTGTATGTCGCGTTGGCCGTGCCCTGCCCCACAAGGTAGAGGAACTCACCCGCCGCCGGGATGTTGGCGAAGAAGGACGTTGTGCCGAGCGACTGCGTTCCGGCGTTGATGATCTGCGTTCCCGAAAGCGTCGAGATCGCCACATCCTCAACCCCGGTTCCCGCAGCGGCCGAATAGAGATCGAAGTCGGCATCTCCACCGGACGGAGCCTCAAGACACACCATACGGCCGGCAAAGATGGCGCCGTTCCGCGCATCCGTGATCTGCGTGACATAGGCCACACCAGCGCCATTGGTGCCGATGATGTCCCCGACCGTGCCGCCGGAATTGAGGCCAGTCAGGTCGAAGATCAGCGTTGTTTCGATATAGTCGCCCTTCGGCACGACGGACGACTTCATGACCGTGCCGGTCCCGCCGGTGATGCCGACCCCGGCCGCGCCTGCCTTCTGCGAGGCCGAGAGCGTGGCCGCGCCAGCCGCCATTGACGACACCGTGAGCAACGCCGTGGCATAGCCGTTGTCGGTTTCCGAGATCACGACAGCATCGCCGACCCGAAGCCCAACGTTTTGCGCATTGGAGATGTAGCCGGCCCCGAGCACGACCGAAAGCGCGTCGGTCGTGGCAAAGGCCCAGAGGGCCGGGGTGGCCCCGTCGTCCGCCGAAGCCAGAAGCCGCGGCGGGTAAGCGGTGTTGTAAGCCATAGCGGCCTCCGTTGCTGAAGATGATGCGGCAGGGCCGTCGCAGCCCTGCCGCGCGCCGCCGTCAGGTGATGGCGGTCAGGGCCGTCAGGGTGCCGTTGCCGTCAACGTCGACCGTGACCTGCGCCACGGTGGCGAGGCCGTTGGTCGTGTCGATCACATGCACGAAGTCGCCGGTCGCCATGCCAAGGTCGCGGGCATTGGTGATGTAGTCGGTGTCATCAAACGCCGTTTCAGGGTCCGCCGACTTGTACATCCACACTTGACCGCGACCACCGACCCCGGACGAGATCAGGGCCGGGGGGTTGGAAGCCGAGTAAGCCATGTGTCAGCCCTCCTTAGGCCGGAACGAAGGCGGATCCGTCGTGGTTCATCACGACGATACCGCTGTTTTGCAGGATTTGGCTGCCCATGTAGACCGAGCACCGCGCCCACGACACGTCCTGCTTCTCGTCGTAGCCAACCGGCGACATGAGCCCGCCGGAGTTGACGGCATGGCCGATCGCAGACTTGTGGAACATGAAGCACTTTTCAGCATTGGTGCCATTTCCCGGAAGGTTCGGGTGAACGATCCAGTTGACGCCGAGCCACTGGCGCACCTTCGGCCGATCCGACCACGCGCTCGCGTTGGCCGTGACAGGCTTCAGGTCCACGTAGTCGGCGCTGGCGTAGCTCTTGACCTTGAGCATGTAGCCGTTGAACGCCGGAGTGACGACAGCGAACACGCTGTTGTCCCACGGCACATCGGCATTCTGAAGGATCGTGAGCGAACGGATCGCCAGGTCTTCGGACGCCGGCGACGCGGTGCCGGTATTGACCGTGCCGGTGTTGAGTTCGGTGATGATGTCCGCGTCAATCTTGCGGTTGATCACCGCCATCGCGTCGCGTTGCATCAGCTCGCGCTGGTTGCCCTGAGACGCGAAGATGTTGAACCCGGTCTTTTCGACAAGCCGATGCCACTCGACCAGCGTCGCCGTGTATTGCGTGCTGTCGGTGATGCCGGCCGGGATCAGACCATTCACGCCGCGCGTGGTGGCTTCGCCGCCGGAGCCAGCGACTAGGAACTCGGCCTGATTGCCCTTGATGACGACTTCAGTCGTCACAGTATCGCGCAGGAGCGATTGATGCTGCTCGAAAACAGCGATCATTTCCTGCCGGTACTGCTTCTGGAAAGCAGTGTCTGCCATTGGATTACCTCATGGGTTGAAGGAGAGGCACATCCGACGCAGGGTGTCCGAATGGCCGGCGGGCTCTTGC
>CAYXEY010000785.1:0-2568 GCA_964464105.1 uncultured Planctomycetaceae bacterium | reverse complement strand
AAGGCCCTCATCGTCGATGCCCTCGGTAATCCCGGTTCCCAAGGCCGCCCAGGCGCTGCCGGTCCATTCAGCGACGTTGTTGACGACTTGTCCACCCGCGGTTTCAAAATACCCGGCGGCAACAACGTGATTGTGATACATAATAATGTCCCACACCGATGGGCTGCTACCGCCGTTCGCTGTCAGCGGATCGCCGAATGCACTCCAGTGATTGCCGTCCCATCGGGCCAAGGACGTGACCGGCGTTCCACCGGCATTCACAAACCAGCCGGCTACAATGAGCGCGCCGTCGTGTCTTAACATCCGCGACACCTGCACGGACGAATCATCAGGTTGAAATCCGGTGAGACCGCCGCCCAGCGACTGCCAGGTCGCCCCGTCCCACGCCGCAATGGCCCGGATGCCAGTCCCGCCGGCCGTTTCAAAATGGCCGCCGGCAATCAGTTTGCCTTCGAATTCAGCGAGGTCGGCAACCTCTGCATATTGCTCGCCGAAGCCTGCGCCCACCTGCGACCACGCCTGTCCATCCCAGGACGCGACGCATTTGGCCGGAACTCCCCCAAGATTGGAAAATCTACCTGCGACATACAATCGTGCGTCCATGACCAACAGCCTGTTGAAGCGATTGTAATGAGGAAGTCCAGCGGCTCGCGCAATAATCTGCCAAATCCCGTTGTGAAATCTGTAAATGGTTGACTGAATCAACGGACCATCGGACGGCTCCTTACCGATGGCGTACAGATCCCCATCGAACGAAGTGGTTTGCAGAAGGTGCGGTGGATGCACATCGAGAAATCCGTGCCACTTTCCCACTACAGAATCCCACTGCTGGATCGCGCCGCCGCCAGCGTCAAAGCCGCAGCATTCGCCGACGACCAATGACCCACCGAAAAAAGGCCGACCCGATCGAATGCCTGAGACAAAGACGTCTATCGCAAAGGCGTTGCCGACCGGCAGCCACTCGGTGCCGGTCCACTCTGTTACACCCGCCTGTTCCGGAAAAAATGGCAGCGTGATGCTCCCGGCGGCGTAAAGACGGCCCTGTGAGACCAGGCAGGTTCGAACAGCCGCCATATCCTGCGGCCCATCGTAAAATCCCGACCCAATGGCCTGCCAGGTCTGCCCGTTCCAGCGGGCGATGTTGCGTGCCTGAACGCCAGCAAGCGCACCGAAGGAACCGCCCACAACGAGGTCGCCGTCGAACTCTACCATCGTATTAATTTGGGCATAGTCTGACCCGAAGGAGGCAAACATCTGCCACCCCGATCCGGTCCATCGGAATATGCCGTCATGCGACGCTGCGAGAAGCGACCCCTGAAAATTGGCAAATGTTGATACAAGCGGCAATCCACCCTCGGATGCTATCCACTGCGCACCATTCCAGCGGCGAATGAATCCGGGCGTCGTCTGCCAGCCAAAACCCGCGGCGAATAATTCGCCGCCATAGCTGATCAACGCTGCGCATTCCGCGGGGAGGCCTTCGCCGAGCGGATGCCACTGCGCCCCATCCCATCGCGCGATGTATTGAACTGCCGCTGCTCCGGCCGTCGTGAATCGCCCGGCCGCGATCAATTGACCGTCATGCACCACGATCGCACGCACGATCGGCTTCTCGGCCGTCATGGCCACGCCGTCACCCAGAGGCATCCAGCGATGCCCGTCGTACGCGGCGATGTTGTTGACCACGTGGCGCCCGGCATAATGGAAAGTGCCTCCGACTACTGTCAACTCCGGCTGTGGGTCGGACCCGTCGGCGTCCCATGCCGTGACCGCGTAGATTTCGGTCGAACTCACCCCGGGTAAAGATCCATCTGCTTTCCATTCATATGCGCATTGGCCCTTTGCCCCTGGCGCGCTCGTGCCAAACGCACACAAGGCGAGCAGCATCGTCAACCCTAGCGGACGATTGCGACTACGCCTCAAGTAGACGATTGGAAACATAAGAGCCGGCTCCCGAACACCCACGCAGTCGATTGGGGTGAGGCAATCCGAACCCTCAGATTAGGCGAAATGACAATTCAGAGCCAGTTTTTAGCACCAGGAACCCGCTTGCAGTACTCCGCACAGCGTTTGTGCGCCGATGCGGAGGCGCGCAATTTCGACTATCATTGCCATCTCGTACTGGATTTCCCTAACACCATTGAAAAGGCCCCCTAGTGACTCTCGACCACATTCGTAATCTCGCCATCATCGCCCACGTCGATCATGGCAAAACCTCCCTCGTCGATTGCCTGCTCCGCCAGTCCGGCACCTTCCGCGAAGGAACCATGACCGCCGATCTGATCATGGATTCCAATCCGCAGGAGAAGGAACGCGGCATCACCATCTTCGCCAAGAACTGCTCCATCGTCTGGAACGATTACAAGATCAATCTGATCGACACGCCGGGCCACGCCGATTTCGGCGGCGAGGTGGAGCGCGTGCTGAAAATGGCCGACGCCTGTCTGCTGCTGGTCGACGCTTTCGAAGGCCCCATGCCCCAGACCCGCTTCGTGCTCAAAAAGGCATTCGGCTACAAGCTCAAGCCCATCGTGGTCATCAATAAGATCGATCGGCCCGATGCCCGGG
>CAYXEY010000784.1:0-2572 GCA_964464105.1 uncultured Planctomycetaceae bacterium | reverse complement strand
TCGTGTTCTACTGGTTCGGCAGTTCGTGGGGAAGCCGCACAAAGGATTCGGTTATATCCGGGGCGTCGCCATCTCTCCCACTGAGTGAGCCGCCAGCGATTGAGCCGCCAGCGATTGAGCCGCCAAAACCACAGCCCCCGGTAATCGAACCGCCTGCCGCCCCCGTTGTCCCTACACTCACGCTCCGCGGCCGGTGCTCGTACTTCGGCGGTCCTGATGATCCCGAAGGCAAAATCACTCCCGATCTTGCTTTTTGGAATCAGACACAGGCGGCGCAGCGGCCGGACCTGTTTACGTCGGTCGGGGGCGGATTATTCACGCGGCTCAATCCCAAGAGCTATTACATCGCTTGTCGCTGGAATTACAAACAAACGCCAGCATCGCATCTGCGCTCGATCAAGGTGAAGGTCACCAACCCGAAAACCGGGAAGTCGGTCGACGCCACGCCGGTCGATTGGGGGCCGCACGAAAAGACCGGCCGGGTTGCCGATCTGTCGCCCGGCATCATGTCGGCGCTCGCGCTCAAGACCGATGACGAGGTGATCGTCGATGTTCCGCTCCCTGTAGGGGCTGTGGCGCCGCCTGTCAATGCGCCGGGCGGCCCGCCGTGGCTCGCGCGCGCCGTTGCGCTGCGCGGTCTCTACGAGCACACAGGTAGCGCAGACAATCCACAAATCCTGGAAATGGCGCGCATCTGCGGCGGCAACATCGCTAAAACATACAAACACGATTCGATCGCGTGGTGCGCATTGTTCGTCAACTATTGCCTGATCGCGTCGGGCTACGACGGCAACGATTCACTTTGGGCGCTTGATTTCGCGAACTACGGGCGTCGGCTGAGCGGGCCAGCGGTCGGGGCGATCGCATCGAAGAAGCGGGATGGCGGTGGGCATGTCTTCATCGTGCGCGGCCGTGACGACCAGGGGCGCATTGTCGGGATCGGCGGAAATCAGAGCGACATGGTTTGCGACGACGAGTTCGACGCGGAAGCGATCGTTGCGTTTACATGGCCGGACGACGCACCGCTGCCCTCCGCCGGCAAGTCGATGACGGACCTTTCCGCGCTCCCTTTGATCACATCGGTCTCTGCGGCGCGGCGTGATGTTCAACTTCCTCCGGTCGTGCCGCAATGATCTGGGCGCTTTGGTTCGGGACGCTCTTGATTGTCTTCTCGATCATAGAAGGGATAGCATTGGCGACAGGGCGCATTCCTACGCTGTCGCGCTCTGTGTGGCGGCTCACCGTACGCTATCCGATCGTTCCGTTCATGTTCGGTTTTGTGTGCGGCGGGCTCGCGGTGCATTTCTTTGGGTGGATACCAGCGTGCGCACCGTAAAGCAGCGCGTCAGGGTCGAGCGGCAAAAGACGCAAGGGCAGAAGCGGAGTTCGATGTGGCCGGCTGTTCGGAGAGAGCACTTACGAACGCACGGAACGTGCGCTGTATGCGGCGGCAAGAAAAAATTGAATGTGCATCACGTCATCCCGTTCCATCTGGAACCTGAGAGAGAATTAGACGCCAACAATCTGATTACGCTGTGCGAAGGAAACACCACGATCAATTGCCATTTGCGCTTCGGGCATTGGGGCAATTACGGACGAAAGCATAACCCATATATTAGAGACGACGCGCAGACCTGGGCGAAGCGTTTCTCCGCCAAGAAAATGGATGGATTGGAATGAGCGAAATTCCGCCGGTTAGTTGGGCCACATTGTCAATAATTGTCACAGCGGTCATGGTGTCAGGTGGCGCGATTATCTCGGTGTTTTTGTGGATATATCGCGAACTCAATTCGCTGCGCTCAGAAATCGCGAATTTTCGCGTTGAGATCGCGCACGATTACGTCAGTGCCAGCTCTATGCGCAGTATCGAGTCGCGGTTGGAAGCGACGATCAGTAAGCTCGGTGATAGGCTGGATCGCTCGATCGAGAACCTGCTGAATCTATTGCGCCTGGATAAAATCGAGAGAGCGAAGGGTGGGGAATAGCGGGCGTTACTCACCTTCCTGGCGCCAGGGTTTCCAGCGCGTCCAAAAGCTCAGGCTCCGTCATCCGCTCAACCGGCACTTCGATCGGTGTCCAGTGCGTGTGATAGCCAGGCCAGCCCCCGACGTATGCGTTCATTTCCTTGCAACCTTGGGTCCAGGTCGTGGTGTTCGCAACGCCATGAAGACTCGCGTCCGGCTCTCGGAGTGCCTTGATCGCTCGACGCGCTCGCTCTGTCGTGGTGGTCGCAGCGCGCGTTTCGGCGCGCTCCTTGAGGGCATCGCGCGCTCCGCGTCGCTCTGCATCATCAATCGCTTCCGCGATTTGAACGGCGAGATATGTGGAGCTGTCCTTATTTTCTTCAACGAACAGATGCCATTCGTCGGCGTTTGATCCGAGCGGGCGCTGTGCTGGACCATTGAGCGTGCGCCAAAATTCTTTGCTGGCTTCCTGTTGGCGCTGCCACGCAGCATATTGCTCGGCTGGCATGAGCGCCTTCATCAATTCATCCGGCAGTCTGTCTCTAGGTGCTGGCATGGGGGTCACTCGGTTTCGGTCGCGACGTAGGTGTTGCGTGCTCGCTCGATCT
>CAYXEY010000783.1:0-2579 GCA_964464105.1 uncultured Planctomycetaceae bacterium | reverse complement strand
TTCAGAATCGGGATGATGACGAACCACCAGATTGCCAGCGGCGCAACGACGACGGCCAGCGGCATCGGCGCTTTCGCAAACATGGCAAGGCCCAGAAAAAGGTAGAACCCCACCAGCCAGCCACGATGAATTCGCTCGCGCGATTCGGTAGCCATCCAGAATCCGGCGAATGCCCCGGCGGACATCAGCGTGAGCGTCATCTCGACCTCGGCGCGATGGGCAAACGAAAGCCCGCCCGCACAGGATGCCATTACCAGCGACGAAACAACGGCGATGCGATGCCCGAACATGCCGCGGCCGAGGAAATAGACCAACATCGCGGTTAGCCAACCTGCAATCGCGGAGGGGAGCCGCGCCGCGAGCGTGGTGACTGGCAATGCCAGCGATGCGGGATCGATGATCTTGGACGTCCACGTCACGAGCCAGATTGGCAATGGCGGCTTGCGCACGAAGATTTCGCCATTGACCCGGGGGATCAGCCAGTCGCCCGATTGCAGCGTTTCGCGTGCGCCCTGTCCGATGATCGCCTCGTGATCGGACAGATCGGGTCCGAAGCCGAGTCCGGCGAAGCACAACACAGCGGTTGCAAATGCAAGCAGACCAATATCGGCGCGCGACGATCTTGAAAAATGCTCTTCGGGAAAGCTGCGAATGCTTGCATGGTCCATTGTTTCGGGCATGTATGCTTCGATTGCCTGGGCAATCAGCTCTTTCAATTCGACGACGTTATGCGCCAGACTCCATGCGCCGCTCCATCCACCGCGCGGCGATCGACAGCGGGTAGCTCATGGCGAGATACAGCAGGGCAGTCATGGC
This sequence comes from uncultured Planctomycetaceae bacterium, assembly GCA_964464105.1. Classification (GTDB taxonomy): domain Bacteria; phylum Planctomycetota; class Phycisphaerae; order UBA1845; family UTPLA1; genus CAYXEY01. The sequence continues at coordinate 1,763 of CAYXEY010000783.1, read as the reverse complement.
GGCAAGTTCGACAATCGCCCCGGTGCTGTTGGCGAGTACGTTGTATTGCTTGGAAAGCTCGGTCACCGCGATGACCGAGCAGATCGATGTGTCCTTGAACAGGGCGATGAAATCGTTGGTCACCGGCGGCACGACCATGCGCACGGCTTGCGGAACGACAACGTGGCGCAGCGCCGCCCCTCGAGTCATTCCCAATGCCAATGCTGCCTCCATTTGTCCCTTGGGAATCGCCTGTAAGCCCGCGCGATAGATCTCAGCTTCGTACGCGGAGTAGTTGATGGCCAGTCCGATCACCGCGGCGATCACCGGTCCGAAGTAGGGGCGCACGGCTTGGGGCAGCACCATCGGCAGCAGGAAGTAGATGAAGTAGAGTTGCAGCATGATCGGCGTGCCGCGCAGGACTTCAACATACGTCGTCAGGACGGGGCGCAGCAGCTTCGGTCCATACAGGCGGCCGAGGGCGATCATCAAGCCCAGAGCGATCGCGATCGGCATCGACATCACCGACAGCTTGACCGTCATCCATGAGGCCGAAAGCAACGTGCGCCAGTAACGGCGAGCGACCTCCATGCCGCGTGGGGCGGTTACATTGCCGCGCGACTTCCCTGTTGCTTGAAGCGTGGCCAATTCTGCCGTTGCGGCCGGCAATTGCGCTTGGGTCGCATTCCAGATGCCCCATTTTTCGTAAAGGGTTTTCAGACGTCCGTCGCGAAAGAGCGTGTCGATGGCTCCCGAGAGGGCGTCGCCAAGTTCAGCCTCCTCGCGAGCGACGTACATGACGTAGTAGCCGCGGCCGACCGGCTCGCCGATAAAGGACAGGCCGCTCCCTTGCGGTTGATTTTTGTAGAATACCGCGATGGGCCAGTCTTCGAGTGTCGCGGCATGCACACCCTGGCGAACCTGGGCCATGGCATCGGTATTGCCCTGGTAGCCCACGATCTCGACATCGTCGGCATAATGCTCCTTGAGATAGACTTCCGACGACGAACTGCTCAACACGCTGACCTGAATGCGTGGTCCGTCGGCCTTGCGTTTCAAATCGTTCCACGATCGAAGGGATGGATCGTCGGTTCGAGCGAGCAGTTGAAGCTCGTAAATGTAGTAGGGGGCGGTGGCCCGCATGAACGCGGCGCGGTCAGTGGTCCATTCGTATCCGTTCAGAATGACGTCGACGACACCGCTGCGGAGAAACTCCGGCAGCGTGTTCCAGTCGGCCTGCTTGAACTCGGCTCTCACGCCGAGCTGCTTCGCCAGAAGCTCCGCGAGATCGACTTCGAATCCGACGATGCGATCCGGGTCCGTCGGATCCGGATAAACGAACGGCCCACCGCCTTCCTGATCCGCCCCCCATATGAGCACACCGCGTTGTCGAATGTCGGCCAGTCGATCGGCCTGCGCCGGCGTGACCGCCATCGATGAGAATGCAAGTAGCGCAGTCGCCAGCGCGAGCCGTTGTGTGAAATGACACTGTGGATCAGAGACGGTGTACTTCAAATCAGGCGAACTCCAATTCGTCGTCGAGAGGCATCGTGCCGGTCAACGCGGATGAATCACAATTGCAATCGGGGTTTGTTGTCAAGTAAGATCGCGCTGAAGAACGAGAAAGTGCAATGAGTCAGTCCGTGCAGCCAGCGCCGTTAGATGCCAAGCCCGTCGGGCCACTCTCCGGAATCCCGCTCTTCAACAATCTGGCCATCGATATTCAAGAAGGCCTGTTCGAAGCCATGCGCCGCGAGTCGATTTCTGCCCACCAGACGATTTGC
>CAYXEY010000782.1:0-2579 GCA_964464105.1 uncultured Planctomycetaceae bacterium | reverse complement strand
ACGGCGCGGCGCGGCTCGCCGTGGATGGCGGCGGGGATGGGCGGTGGCTACCGAGGCCGGGTGGGGTGGGGAGTGGCACGCCCCATCGTCAGGCGTGGTCTTGTCGGCGTCTCGGGGAAACGGCGTGCGCGAGGGTGGGGTTTCGCCGCTGGGCGAAGCCCCCCGCGAATTGCCGGCGAGCAGCGCCCTTTGCTGGGCAGTCTGGTGAGGCCTGTACGCCATGTTCTGAACGCACTGCGGACTCGCACCGAGCGCCCTGTGGGGTGAGGGAGGTCAGGCCCGAGAAGGCGACTCAGCGGCGCGATGGGCTGTATAAAATACCAGTTCGAAGGGTTCGTTGTCCGGATCGGTCCGGGCCGTGCCGCGATCAGGTACCGTGCAGCGAGGCAACAGGTGGCACCCTTGATTCAAATTGCTCGAGCTGTGCGGTGAGAGGCGTGGAATGCAGCGGCCAGGGTGGGTTTGCCGATACGCTCGCTCGGCGTCGCCTGCAGCGGGACATCGCGCCTTCGCGAGGACTGGGTCGACGTGAACCGATTGCGAGGAGCCGCGCGATTCACTCCAAGAGTGACTTCATCGACATCGAGCAGGCACCCTGTGGCGGAGTGTCGCTGAGCCATAGTTGCGACATCACGGTTGCCGCTTGACATGGGATCCTCTGATACGTCTCTGCGGTTGCGCTTCTGGGCATCGCTCCTGATCTTCGTCAGCGGGTATGCGCCTCTGCTCGTCATTCTTGCCGTCAAGGACCTGCAGATTGTCAATCGCATCCCGACGCCGCAGCATCCCTGGATGTTCGCTGTCCTGATCGCAGTGGCAGCCCTGAGCAGCTTGATGGTGTTGGGCGCCATAAGGAGCATCAGGAGCGGGCTTTCCGTCGAGGTGACGAAAGCAGCCAACAAGTCGGGTGAGATGTTCGGCTACACCATTCCGTATGTGTTGTCCTTCGTACGAATCGACCTGGGTGAATGGCAGACGCTTGTAAGTCTGGCGATATTTCTTGGGATGATGTTCGCAGTCGCGTATCGAACACAGACAGTTTTCGTCAATCCCATTCTGGCGGTAGCGGGCTACATGCTCATCGACTGCACGTTCAAACGCGCAGGTACGGAGACGCAAGCCATGATCATCACGCGGGTTCCTCTCAAAATCGGCGCTTCGTACACGATCGAGCGGCTCTCGCATTACCTTTACGCAGCCGCCGAGCTGCAAGAAGATCGCAGGGAGAACCAATGAGCACGAAGGAAGCAACCAGGCTCAAGAAGCTGAAAGCCCTGGACCTGTCCAAGGCGAGTTCCAGTTTCTGGGTGGTCAAGCGCAAGCCGGCGCAGCCGCCCTACAGCTACTCCGTCCTACGAGTAGACATCGATGCCAAACTTTCCAAGCGCCTGAAGGGATACATGAAGGCGCAGTTCCAGGACCGCGACCTCCCGCTGGAACCCTACGACTTCAATACGGCCGACCCAGACGAGAAATTGCTGACGCTGGACTCTGACGGAACAGACTTTGAGAAGGTCCAAGCAGCAATTGATGCGGGGTTCGACAATGGCGTCGTCAAGGACTACGCGCAACTGCTCGGCTCGTGGGCCTATGTCGTGCTGTTCGAGATCGACGGCAAACGTGCATTTGCATGGCGCAAGATCAGCAATCTGAACACCCCGGCTGCCGCCAAGTCACGAAAGACTCTTTACTTCATCGGCCACAAGCTTGTCGATGCGGAGGATCAGAAGGTCTTCGTCATCGATCCTCGCTTCGACTTCATTGCGTTTGAAGGCACCGTCTTCATTGGCCGCAAGTCGGCCTTCGAGACCTCGATGAACTTCCGCGAAGGGATGAAACAGAAGGGTGCGGAACTCCTGGACGCTTTCAAGGAGTTGGACCTCCTCAGTGATGTGGAGCCGATCCGCAAGTATGTCGGGGAAAACCTGCATCACCTTCGCAAACTTGCTGCCATCAAGAATGCCGGCTACTACAGCAAGCCGGACTACATGGCCAAACTGGTAAAGGTAGTCAAGGCGGAGAAGTGGGACCTCAAGATCGAGGGTGGGAAGATCATTGTTGAAGAGGACACCATCGAGTTGCTCCTCAAGTTGCTGAACAACGATCGGTTGCGGTCGCCGATCAACGATGAGGTGTTCGACTCGTCGGCCAAGAAGGCTGTCACGTAGGCGTTCGACTGGCCGTGCCTGCCAGCCGCTGGCTTGGTCGACTGATCTGCTTCGCAGGCGGCAGAGCACGGCGAATGCCTATCGGTGCGGCGTGGAGGTTCCTGGCGATCGTCGGCTCATGTACTGCATCGCATACTCCAGGGTCACGTCGCCAGCCACCTTCGCGAACGACTGTGATGGGCCGCAAGCACGGAAAGCACAGACCACGCTGCCGGCGTCTTCCTTGACCAGGACGAACGTTGGCGTCCTCGTGATCCCATACCGATCGAACGCTTCCGGATCGATCTGAACGGCAACGCGGCGACTGCCGATCAGCGCCTGCATCTGGGTCACCGTGTCACGGATCGATCCGTTTGCCAAGCCCCGCAGCGGCCGAAACCGAGGCAGCTCTCGAAGAAAAAATCGCCGCGC
>CAYXEY010000781.1:0-2581 GCA_964464105.1 uncultured Planctomycetaceae bacterium | reverse complement strand
CCGCCGCTTCGAGCGGTGCGGCGAAGGGCGGCTTGAGCGGGTTGCCGTTGACGAAGTGTGCACCCGGCACCTTCAACGGCGCGGCGCGGCCCGGCAAGGCCTCATCGACGGTGGGCAGCGTGGCGGACTTGCAAAAGAGTGCCATGGCGACCTCCTCGGTAATCTTCGAGTGTGGGGTCGGGGCCCCCGCAACTCAAGACGTCGTCGAACCCGACCGCCCCGGCTACGTCGATGATCCGGTCCATCGTCGTCGCAAGACGCCGCGCGGCCAGCAGCAGCCGGGTGGCGAGCACGTAACGATGCGGGGTCTGGCCAGTTGTGACCTTTGCAAGCCCGCAAACCAATTCAGGTCAGACGCTTGGCAACCTCGAGCGCTTGGGCATAAAGGCTTTTCAGGACCGCCTCGCGGTCTGCACCGAGCGGAAGATCCAGCGGCACCAAAATACCATCATCAGTCGCAAAGGCGCCCACGGGGTCGGTACTCAGGAGAGGCGCCAAGGCGCTCCGAACCCGCGCAGTGAGGTTCCATTTGCCACCCACGATTTCCCTCACGCTGATCCAGATTGGCGTCGGACGCCATTTCGACCAATAATCAAGATTGAGCTGCACGGTGCACCCGTACGAGCCTATAGATATTGATTGAGAGTGATTACCGTAGGTACCGCTTGTACGACCAGCCGAGGCGGCAATCTTGTTAGAAATCAGTCGTTGCGAGAGGTCATTGACGAGACCACAGAATTGAGCGTGCCGGACAGCATAGCTTGACGCCAGCTCCTCCCTTCGAAGGGGAAGAAACGCAACCTCATCCATGTGCTTGCACAATCCCAGCAGCTGCTTGGCGTCGGATACGACCGCCGATTGCCCAGCGGCTGACAGCTCATGAATGATTCGCCCCAGAAGCATTCCCCAACTGACTATGGCGAGCAGGTGATGATCATTGAGGCGAAAGTGAGCTAGGTCCGCTGAAGCATAGTCATCCGAAAGCACGGGCCTGCGGTCCTTGCATAGCGCAACCAACTCATCGCGAAGGGCGGCAATCCTTCGCGCGGGCGCGATAAAAAGCAGAATTGCATCTTTGCCCTTCGGCAATCTATCCAGATACGCTCGCGGCTGAGTGTCGGTGAGCCCTGCCCAGAACTTGGCGTCTACGATCAACACCTCGTCATCTACACCATCCCTACCCACCAGGTCGGGAATCCCGCCATTGTCACCGAAATCCTGGGTGCTATAAGCAAGACTCGCAGGCAAAGACAATCCACATCCGTTGACGACTTCCAGTAGCGCCTTGCTGGCGGGAGCAACACGCAAGACGTAAGCCAGCGCATCCGTCGCGATATTCTCGGGATGACTGGACAACCTAGTCGCCAGATATGCTAGGACGCTCTCGGATATCGCCACATTGCCCCCGAAGATCTGTGGTCTACTGAGCCAATTCCGCGTTGACAGGAATCGTGCGCCGCTCCGTTTTCAGCTGCGCTGACCGACTTCGATACGTGATGGTCACCAGCACTCCTCGCCAAACGGCAGATCCGCGGATCCAGAGGAAATGCAACGAGCGGCCGCTCTACTCAAACCTCTTGATAACACCATCCTCTGAACCCCGTCTCGCCCGAACACTCATGTTGGTTTGGCTGGAGGCTTTGGCGCCACGGGCTTTGCGGAAGCAGTGCCCGCGCCACCAATCGTCCCAACGCCGACCAGCATCGACACAACCGACGAAACGGCAATCCGGGCGCCCTCAGATACCCCCCAAGCATACTTCTTTGCCAACAAGGATATGCCCGCAGCGACAACCACAAATGTGATGGCCGCAAACAGGGTCGCTCGCACAACGAGGCCGATCACGTTACTCCAGGCTGCCGAGGCAATCACAATCGCGAATGACGGAAGCCCCCAGTACATCCAGAAGTCCCCACCGGAAAACTTGACCCCCACTCCCTTGTACAACAGGTAACACGCAAGAGCCGCAAACCCCATGCTCCAACTTAAGCGACGCTGCCCCTCAGCCCTAATATTCTCACCCTTGCGCTGTTCAGGAGTGAGCGCATTCCATCGCTCCACCTCTTTCTTATAATCCTCAAATGCAAGGTCATATCTTTCCTTCTCCTCGATGTACTTCTGCAATGACTCTTTTGTTGCCATATGAGAGATTCCTGAATGCCCAATTGGTATTTGCCAGACAAGAGCTTTCGCCTCCCATTTTTCTTCGCATCTAATCAGCTCCCGTGATGGGCCCCTTCAATCCATTAATCGGCGATTATGCTTCCGGGTTCTACCCCGTAGCGGACTTGCGAAGGAGTGCCATGGCGACCTCCTCGGGAACTTTGAAGTGTGGGGTCGAAACGCGGCCAACTCAAGGTCGCTGCTAGAATCCCCGCCGCCATGACCCGTTCCGCCAGCACGCCGCGCCTGCGCCTGACACTGTTGTATTTCCTCGCGCTGGTCGTGGCCGCGGCGGTCTGTGCACCGCGCCTCGTCGACGCGCATTGGCTGGCCCTGAGCCGCATCGCCGCGCTGCTGCTCGTGGCGCTCGCCTGCCTCGGTCGCATCTGGTGCTCGGTCTTCATCGCCGGACGCAAGG
>CAYXEY010000780.1:0-2584 GCA_964464105.1 uncultured Planctomycetaceae bacterium | reverse complement strand
CTTTGCACAGAATCACGCCATTCGCGTGGATATCGCAAGCTGATGGGGTAGCGCGCCAGCCCTTCCAAGGTCTCGCCGACCGTCTCTCCACCCACCAGGCCAGATACCACGGATTGCACATCAGCTATGTTCAGGCCGTACCGTGCTGCGGCGTGCCTGTCTATGTCGACATCGACATAGCGACCGCCGGTCAGGCGTTCCGCCAATGCGGATGACACGCCGGGAACGCCTTTCGCGATGCGCTCTACCTCGACGCCGACCCTGTCGAGTTCATCAAGATCGCCTCCCGCGATCTTGATGCCGATGGGACTCTTGATGCCCGTGGCCAGCATGTCGATGCGGTTGCGCAGCGGCGGAATCCAGATATTGGTGAGCCCCGGTACCTGAACTGCGCGGTCCAGTTCTTCGACAAGTGTCTTGGTGGTCATGCCCGCTCGCCACTGTTCGCGGGGCTTGAACTGAATGGTGGTCTCAATCATTTCCAATGGCGCCGGATCAGTGGCCGTTTCAGCACGCCCCGCCTTGCCGAATACCCGTGCCACCTCCGGCACGGTCTTGATCAGCCGATCGGTCTGTTGCAGCAGCTCGGATGCCTTCTGGGCCGACAGGCCCGGCAGTGCCGAGGGCATGTAAAGCACATCGCCTTCGTCCAGAGGCGGCATGAACTCACCGCCCAGACGCATCATCGGCCATAGCGTCAGCAACATAATTGCCACCGCGAAAGCCAATGCCGCCTTCGGACGTCGTAAGACGATATCGAGTACCGGCCTATAGCCGGCGATCAATGCCCGATTGACGGGATTGCGCCGTTCGTCCGGGATCCGTCCGCGAATGAAATAGCCCATCAGCACGGGAACCAGCGTCACCGCCAAGCCCGCAGCGGCGGCCATCGCGTAGGTTTTTGTATAGGCGAGCGGCGAGAACAGCCGTCCCTCTTGCGCTTCGAGCGTAAAGATCGGGATAAAAGAGAGCGTGATGATGAGCAAAGAAAAGAACAGTGCCGGACCGACCTCGACAGCCGCCTCGGTAATGAGCGTCCAGCGTTCTGCGCTCGTGGGTTCGCGGCTAGAGTGCTCGTGCCGCCAGCGTTCCAGGCGCTTGTGAGCGTTCTCGATCATTACGACCGCGGCATCCACCATCGCACCGATCGCGATGGCGATTCCGCCGAGCGACATGATATTGGCGTTGATGCCCTGATAGCGCATGAGTACGAACGCCGCCAGGATGCCCAGCGGCAGTGAAACGATGGCTACGAACGCCGAGCGCAGATGGAGCAGAAATATCGCGCACACCAACGCAACAACGATGAATTCTTCGATGAGTTTGTACTTGAGGTTATCGACCGCTCGGCCGATCAGCGTCGAGCGGTCGTAGACCGGGACGATTTCGACTCCGCGCGGCAAGGTGTTCTGCAATGCCTTAAGCTTCGCTTTCACCGCATCAATTGTCGCCACGGCGTTCTTGCCCGACCGCATGACGATGATGCCGCCGGCCACTTCTCCTTCGCCGTTGAGCTCCGCGACCCCGCGGCGCATCTCCGGCCCCAACTGCACCTGAGCCACATCGCCTAGCAGGACCGGCACGCCAGCCGCGCCGACGGCTAGTGGAATATCCTTAAAATCCGCCAGCGACTTGAGGTAGCCCGAGGCGCGCACCATGTATTCGGCCTCTGCGAGCTCCAGCACCGAGCCGCCGCTTTCCTGATTGGCGTTCTTGATAGCCTCGATGACTTGGCTGTGTGTGATGTTGAACGCGCGCAGCCGGTCCGGGTTCAAGACGACTTGATACTGACGCACCATGCCGCCGATCGAGGCGACTTCGGCCACATTCGCCACGGCCTTCAATTCGTATTTGAGCAGCCAGTCCTGCAGCGCCCGCAGCTGCGATAAATCCAGCGCGCCGCTGCGATCCACCAGCGCGTACTCGTAGATCCAGCCCACGCCGGTCGCATCCGGTCCGAGCGATACCCGTGCCTGCGCGGGCAGGCGCGCTTGCACCTGGTTCAGATATTCCAGCACGCGAGAACGCGCCCAGTATTGATCGGTGCCGTCCTCGAACAGCACATATACAAACGAGTCACCGAAGAACGAATAGCCGCGCACGGTCTTGGCCCCCGGCACCGAGAGCATCGTTGTAGTGAGCGGATAAGTGACTTGGTTTTCGATGATCTGCGGCGACTGGCCCGGATAGGTCGTGCGGATGATGACTTGCACATCCGATAGGTCGGGCAGTGCATCGACAGGCATGCGTGTGAGCGCCCAGACGCCCCAAGCGGCAAGAAATGTGGACGCCAACAGCACCATGAAGCGGTTAGCGATGGACCATCGAATCACCTGCGCGATCATGGCTGGTGTCCTGCGTGCGCCGAGCCTTCGAGGCGATTGACGGTGGACTTGAGGCTGGCCTCGGAATCGATCAAAAACTGCCCCGACAGCACGATCGATTGGCCTTCCTGAAGTCCAGAGAGGATGACCCTACGACCGTCCTGCTCAGCGCCAGCGGAAACATTCACGACATCGAACCCGCCGTCGCCGCGCGCCACGATGACAGCGGTTCTTTCACCTGTCTCGATCAACGCTTCGCT
>CAYXEY010000779.1:0-2584 GCA_964464105.1 uncultured Planctomycetaceae bacterium | reverse complement strand
CCGCGCGCACTGCTCAATTCGGTTACACGGCTGACGAATTGAAGACCATTCCTATCGGCGCGAAGATCGACGCCCTGAGTTTCCGGTTGCAGCCTAACACAACCAACAACCCCGCGCCATCCTGGCCGAGCGTCGACCTGCACTACGCAAACTACGACGTAAAGTTGAGCAAATTCCCCGCCGGGATGACGGTTGCGACCATGAGCAACACGAGCTTCACGGCGAATATTGACGCCGCAAGCGCCGTAGTGGTGCGGAGCGGTCCTCTGACGATTCCGGCCGCCTCATTTGGCGCCGGCGCGGCCCAGCCCAATGTCAATCCGATGAATGAGCTCATCATCGACTTCACCACGCCATACGTGTATGACGGACAGGACCTTGTCATTACCGTAAGCCACACCGGCTCAGACGCTGCGGCAAACACTCGTTTTCTTGACGCCTTCGTTGTCGGCCATCCGGGATTCGGCACACGGTTCAAGTGCATTGCTGCGAATGCATACAACGCCACGACGGGCGGTGCGACTTCGACCACGACCATTCTTCGGGTGAAATACCACACGAGTCTCTCGGGTACCGCGACCTTCACCCCGGGTGCCGTTGAGCAGGGTTGCAACACGCTGATCACGCTTCAGGTATCCCCCGGCAGCAACCCGGCAAGCACCGGTGTGACTGTCGTGGCCGACCTTTCAGCGCTGGGTGGCGCCCCGAACACCGCGCTTTTCGACGACGGAACCAATGGAGACGTCACGCCGAATGACGGCATTTTCTCATTGCTCCAATCCGTTCCACTCGGTCAACAGCCTGGCTCCTATCGCATACCGTTCGTGGTCGAAGACGACCAGTGCCGCATCGACGACGTTTTCAAGAACGTAACAGTTGTAGCGCCGCTATCCGGCATTCCGTCAGCAACACCGTCCAGCCTGCCCGCCGGCTGTCAGACCCTGATCAAGGTCGCAGTTACACCTGCCATCTGCTCGACGAGTACGGGCATCGCCGTGGTGGCCGATCTCGCTCCGATTGGCGGCGCGCCTAATCAGACTCTCTTCGATAACGGAACGAACGGCGACCAGGTCGCGGGAGATCTGGTCTTCTCCTTCCTCACCACGATTCCTGGATCCTTGTCGGTCGGTCCCTACTCGGGATCGGTTACGATCACCGACAACGAAGGTCACGTCGATCAACCGTCATACAACGTCAATATCGTTTCGCCCTTTGTGAACGGCGTTGCGTCCACAACTCCGACACAAGTCGCCGTGGGGAATCAGGTCAAGATCATGCTAAACCTGAACATTCTGCCCTGCGCCGTCTCCACCAATCGGACGGTCAGCGCCGACCTGAGCCTCCTTGGTGGTTCGTCCACTCAGGCCATGCTCGACAACGGCGTTGCACCGGACGACGCAGCCAACGACAACATCTACACCACGGCGCTGCTTGCCCCGGCGCCGGCCTGTGCCACGTACGAGATTGCAATTGTCGCGCAGGACAATGAAGGCCACGTCAACAACTTCACTGCACTCATGCGGGTCAGTCCAGCAGGCCAGCCGGTCCTCTTTGACAGCGGCCCGTTCATCACGCATCCGGGTGGGGGAGCCAATGGGTTTGATTTGAGTGCGTTGCAGAACCAGGTCTCGTTGCCCAACATACCCATCCCCATGAATACGCTGGGCAATCTCGGCCCACCTCCGAATCGCGGCGCTGATGATTTCGTCATCTGCGATGCGGCCGGCTGGAACATCAGCACGATCACCGTTTACCTTTATCAAACGGGTTCGACGGTTTCTTCCAGTATTACCAGTGTGACCATGCGGATTTGGGATGGCGTGCCCGGTGCTCCCGGCAGCAACATCGTATTTGGCGATACGGCAACCAACCGCATGTCGGCGACATGCTGGACCGGTGCGTATCGCGCGACGTTGACCGATCCATTGGGTGCAACGCGCCCGATCATGGCAGCGATTGTGGATGTCGGGACAGTTCTACCTCCAGGTCGATATTGGATCGATTACTCCGCGTCCGGCTCCGTGGCTTCGGGTCCCTTTACGCCTCCAATCACGCGTCTTGGCCAGCCGAACACTGGCAACGCCATGGGCTCGGCCGACGGCACAACCTATGCCGCGACGATTGATAACGGGGGCAGCACCGCGACTTATCGAGTTGGCCTGCCCTTCCTCGTTCGCGGTACCGCCGCCAGCGGATTCATGCTGGGCGACATGGATTGCAGCGGCACCGTGAATGGCCGCGATATCAGTCCGTTCGCCGGTGTGCTGGTCGGCACCAACACCGATGCGTCGCAAAACTTCATCGCCGACGTCAACCAGGACGGCCTTGCCGACCTGGGGGACATCGCCGCGATGACGACGCTGCTGTTGAACTAGTCGGCGTTTGATTTCCGACGTGTATTTCGGGCCCATCCTTCGAGCAATTGCTTGAAGGATGGGCCTTTTTTTCTCACGAATATGGATATACTCAAGTTGGAAAGAGAGTGATTGTGATAACTTGTCCCCAAGTCTGACAGGTTAGTAACGACGTGATGTACTGCGCAGGTTTCCGTCCCTCGATATCGACGAAGCTAGGAATGACCTTA
>CAYXEY010000778.1:0-2590 GCA_964464105.1 uncultured Planctomycetaceae bacterium | reverse complement strand
GTGACGGGCGCCGAGACTACTCGACGCCCGTCCGTGTTCCACACTACATGCTTACGGGATTACTAACTGTGTAAACGGACCGATATCGCGCCCGTTAACCTGCAAGTCAGCATTCGCATCTCCATTCAGGATTTGGCAGCCAGGATACTGAATGCCATAAGCCGATGGATTAATCAGGGCAAGTACAAAGGCCTGCACGTCGAGGAGATTAATCACCCCGTTGCAGTCCATGTCGCCGACCGGCGAGACACCCACTTCAACCAGGGCAAAACGGGTCGCAGTGGCAGTGGCGGGAATGTCATTCCACAGGCCGTTGCCGAGCATCTCGGTGTAATCTTCTTCGCCGGTCCCGTTTCCGTTGTTGGGCTCTCCGCCGCTCCAGTTGGCGAAATCGACTGGATCGCCGTTGAACCACGCGAAAGCGCCTTCCGTTGCAAGGTCGTTCAAGCCAATGAACGCACGGCGATCAGCAGCGCCATTGCACAACAGCACGTTGGTTCGCACCCATTCGTTCTCGTCGAAGTCACTGAGAGAGACGAGGTGGCCACCCAGCGTGTTGACGGCGTATGCCTCGGCGTCGGCCCCGGTCAGCCCAGCTTCCAGCAGGTAGTAGTCGTGATTGTTGGCCGGGTTGTTGATCGGTCCGCAGACGATCAGTGACTGCACCCCGCGCCGCAAATTCACCGACACGTCACCGGATGAAGTGCCCGTATTGAAGAACACAATAAAGTTGTTCCCGAAGGTCGCCGCAAATTCCGTGACCGCCAGGTAATAGGTTCCTGCAGTCAGGGTCAATCCGTCGCGACCGTTGTAGGGCAGGCTGTCGAAGACGGGATTCCGCGTGCCGCGTCCATAGCTGAGTTGACTGAGGTTTCCGGAGCCGTCATTGTCATCGACGGTGACCAGCGTTCCCGATCCGTCGTCGCGGTACAACGCGATCATCGTATCGAAGATCTGCGATCCTTCGCTGTCGATGTCGAGGAACTCGCGCGGCGTCGGCGTGGCCCCGTCCACCGGCGTGTCCAGGACGAATTTGAACCAGGCCACTCCGCCAACACTCAGCGGCTGAGTGCTCGTGACCGGTGTAAGACCCAGGACTCCCAGATCGGTGAACGTCGGAGGCAGCCCGCCCGCCGGCACGGTACCACGTGACAGCCGAACGACGGTCGAACCGGTTTGCGTCGAATTCGTCGTCACGTTGAAACCGGAGTTGAACGTGGCGTTGAATCCGGTGACCGCCAGGTAGTAGACGCCCGACGTCAGGACGCCATCGCGTCCGTTGTAGGCCAATCCATTTCCTGGAGCAGACCGGGGTACGCTCGAGTTCCCGAAGGTGAGCTGGCTGAGGTTGTTGGTACCGTCGTCATCATCGACGGCCGGCGTCGCGCCATTCAGGAATACATCGCCCGACGCTGTGTACAGACCGATGTGCGTATCGTTCGTTCCTGTCCACGTCGTTCCCTCGGTGTCGATGTCGAGGAAGTCATTGGCTCCCTGACTGCCGGCCAGGCTGAATCGATACCAGCGCACATCTCCCGAACTCTGGAAATCATTGATCGTCGTCAGGCCAACGCCGAGGACGCCCAGGTCGTTCAGAACCGAAACTGTGAAGTTTGCCGAGCCACTCGCGCCCTCGGCGAAGGAATCGAGGACCACGTACGAAAGCGACGTCTGTCCTGTTGGAGCCCCTGGCGGTACTACGAAGTCCACGCTCCAGATGCCATCATTGGCGGTCGCATCGCCGTTGTTGCCCGAGTCATTCTATATCACGGCGTTGCCCAGGTTGATAGGCGACAGGTCCGCGGTGACCGATGTGATGTTGGTCGCTTTGAGGCCGTTCAAAACCAGGTTTACAGTGTATTTGCAGGTGATCCCTTCAAAGGCCTGGGGTGGCGTCACGGCGGCCGTTGGCTGATTGACCGTCAATTCCGGCATATTGCCGTTGAAGGTGTTGGCCAATGTGTCGGTGACCGTAAACGGCAAGACGTAGGGGAACGCGCCAGCGCCGAGCGGCACGCGCACGTTGCGGCTGTAAATACCGTCGTTGGCGGTGGCATCGCCGTTGGCGCCTGCGTCATTAAGGGCCAGGGTGCTGCTTTGACCGAACGCCGAACCGTCCAGAGTGACCGAGGCAATGCCCGGCGCAGGCCCGCCGGATGACAGGGTCACGGTGAATTTCGGTTCGCTGCCCACGACCACCGCGCCCGGCGTGACGCCGCCAGGCGGAGTGACGATCGTGAAGATGATGTTGCCGTCATCGGTTCGATTCTGAGCATCAGTCACCAGGAATGGCAGCGAGAACGCGCCCGGCGACGTGTTGACCGGGAACGAGACGTTGCGGCTCCACTTGTTGTCATTGGCTGTCACGTCACCGTTCGTGCCGCTGTCGTTCAGTTGCAGGTTGTTTGGCAGTCCGGCTGCCGAACCATCCACTACGACCGAGGTGATGTTGTTCGGCGTACCGCTGCCGCGCGAGACGGTCACGACCATCTTGCCGGTGCTCCCGGCGATGAGTTGATTTGGCGTAACCGTACCCACTCCCGACGGACCAAAGTTGAGGTTGAAGCTCTGGGGATCACGCATCACGGCC
>CAYXEY010000777.1:0-2599 GCA_964464105.1 uncultured Planctomycetaceae bacterium | reverse complement strand
GTACGGCATGGTACTGGCGCGGTCATACGTACAAGGCGGGTGTGGGTTCGACCATAACCCACACTTTGCCTACAACTTCAGTGAATGGCGCCAATACCCAATCGCCCGCCTAAACAACGACGGCCGGGCGATCTGCGCCCCCGGAGGACATCCGACGGGCCAGTCGTGGGAAATCCAGCGCCAATGGATACCACCAAGCTGGCGGCAGCCCGCATGAACCGCCTCACCCTAAGAGGAGCGGATGGCGCTGCCTCTGGACGGAGGGAAGACGATGGCACGTTATGCAATCATTGAACACGAAAGCGGCTACATCTGGTGGGTTGGCGACGCTGCCGATCCTATCGACGCCTGCCGTAAATGCGACAGGGATAACCTGTTGCCAGCAGACGACTACAAATATCAGGAAAT
Organism: uncultured Planctomycetaceae bacterium; assembly: GCA_964464105.1. Lineage (GTDB taxonomy): Bacteria > Planctomycetota > Phycisphaerae > UBA1845 > UTPLA1 > CAYXEY01. The sequence continues at coordinate 2,191 of CAYXEY010000777.1, read as the reverse complement.
CAGTCGTCCTGCCCCCGCGTTGTTCTGCACGCTCTACCATGTTCACGCCGCGCCAGACGGTTATGACGTTGACGACGGGCAGAACGCCGCTGCGATCCGCGCCGTTCGCACGCTACCACTTGCTGCGCACATCCGGGTCAGCGAGTGCGCATGAACCCCCTCGCTCTTATCCGCCAGTCACTGGGCTTCTCGCAGTCCGAGATGGCTCTGCGTCTCGACATGACGACTCGCGCTCTCCAATACCAGGAGGCGCGGGAAGATCCGTCGCCGGTGTGGGTGCTCGCGGCTGAAATGGTTAAGGTACTGGTGAATCGGGAAATCGAGGAGTGAATTTTACGATCGCTCGATCACTTTCCGCGTGATCCGCACATACGCATCAAGATCCACCAAATCACGGAACCCCGCCACGTAACACCATGGGGTTTCGGGCCAAGCCGTCGCGTTGTCGTCCGCCTCGATGACCCATGTGAGCGGGTGGAGCATTCGTCGTTCGACGCCGTTGAGTTCGCGAATGCGGTAGGGCATTAGGCGAGTCCCATCAGCATGTCACCTTGTCGCGCGGCATTCGTCAGTTTCGTGGCGGTTACGGCGTATCGGCTCGCCGATGTTCCGTCGAAACTGGTTGCCCCGGCTGCTGCGCACAATGCAATCCTGCGCACTGAATTAACCCGCCCAATGTGTAGATAAGCGCCGGCCGAGCGGCAGAAATCGCCCCACATAAGCATTGTCGAAACCTTCCAGTCTGTTGACCCGCCGACGAAAACGCCACGATGTGGGCCAACGTGCGGCGTTACATCAACGGGCGTCATGCCGTCCTGTACGGCAAGGAGTTGCCGGCCGGGAACTCGATCAACCCACGACAGCGAAAACGACAGCGATGCGAGCCCACCGGCTACGATATCGGGGAGCACGATCCAATCGGCATTTGCGCCCATGGCGTCGACCAAGGCGACGAATTTGCCGGCATCAAACGGCTCTCCGCGCTGGTGCGCCGTCCACGCTCCGTTATCGATCGCGTAGGGAAACCCCTCGGTGCGCCACACGCCGGTTGCCGAGACGAGGAGCCGCCATCCTCGCGTGCGCAAAGCGGCTAGGTTGCGGCGGGTGCCGGTTCGTGACGCGTATGGGATCATGCGCGGACGGTGGCACGATAATTCTGGGTTTCCCATACGCTGACCTCGACAACGGGGAATGGCGTCTGAAGCAATTGCGCCAGCGCCCAAATGGCGATGTTCTCTGCCGTCGGGTTCTCCAAACCAGGGATGTCATTCAACAGCCGATGATCGCAAACTGCGATGATTCGCTCGTCAACGATGTGATCAATATCGGCGTAATCAAATGCCATGCCGAGCTCGGGATCGATCGGGGCACGCAAAACGACCTCGATTGTGTAATTGTGTCCATGGATTCGATGGCACTTGTGCGTTTCAGGCAGCATCGGCAGATGATGAGCCGCCTCAAACGTCAGTTTCGTGCTGATTTCAACAATCATCTAACACCTATGAGCTTATGAGTTTGAATGGATAGCCGCCAACGCGGGTGTTTCAGGCAATAAGCGACGGCTGCGGCGGTATTAGCTGCGAGATCGGGTCCGTCCATTGGTTGCAGAAAGAAGTGTCCAAAGAAGTGCGCTGCAAACATCTCGGGCTCGATACCTTCCTGCGGGTAAACAAGCTTTAATTCATCGCCGTGCGTAACTACGATCTTAGACCCGGCTTTTGGGCTGACACACACCCAGTCGACACCAAGCGGGATGGGGATTGTCCCATTGGTTTCGATGGCTGTTACAAAGCCTCTGTTCCTGATCGTGTCGATAGCGAACGCGTCAAGCTGTAAGAGCGGTTCGCCGCCGGTAAAGATGACTAGGCGATGGGAATATCCGCCAGTCCATGCAGCTTCAATTGCATCGGCTAAATCGTCCCGTGTTTTATAGACGCCTCCCCCTGGCCCGTTTGTTCCCGAATAATCGGTGTCGCACCAGGAGCATGACAGATTACACCCGGAAAAGCGGCAGAATACGGCTGGACGACCGACGTTCGCGCCTTCACCTTGGAGAGAATAGAAAATTTCTTTGATCGCGTAGCCGCTGCGGTAGGGCATTAGTTCGCCCTCATCCGCGCGACGTAGACCCTCGCGAGTTCTGCTTGCGCGTCGTCCTTTGGCTTATGCCCGCCGTCGGCCGCGCCGTTCC
>CAYXEY010000776.1:0-2616 GCA_964464105.1 uncultured Planctomycetaceae bacterium | reverse complement strand
AGGAGTATCAGCGGATGCTCGATGCGATACACGGTCTTCCGGAGATTTATCGCGAGCCATTTGTGCTCAAGCATCTGGAAGATTGGAGCTATGCCCAGATCGCCGAGGCGATGTCGCTTCCGGTCGATACGGTGGAAACGCGACTGGTCAGGGCGAGACGATTGCTTCGCTCGGCCTTACGGAATTAGGTTACGAGATGCGGCGTTCGGCGAAATGCCGGACGGAGATGGATGATGACGCAGAACGAATCCAACATCCCATGGGGCGTGTCCGAAGAAACGGAACGCCTGATTGTTCGCCACCTGGATGGCGAAATTACCGTTGCTCAGCAGGCACAGCTCGATCAGATTCTTGCCGCCAGCGAGGAAGCGCGGGCGCTGCTGGGCGAATACCGCAAGATGGATTCAACGGCGATGGCCGCCATGCGGTGTGATCTGGCTGCCGCCGGTCCGCGTCTTGGCGGCTCATCGACGTTGTGCACGGAAGATTCGATCCGTCGACGGCCCATGCGACGATTCGTCGCCATGGCCGCAACATTTGCAACGGCCGCTTCGATTGCCCTGGCCATATTCCTTAACCGCGGCCCGCGCGGCCCTGAAGTCGCCATCGATACGGGCTTGGTTGATTCGCATCGCCCGAATGTTGTTGAGCCCAATTCCCTCGCGGATTCCACTTTTTCCAACGGCGCCGTGCCGCGCATTCAGAAGCTGCCGCCGGGAGTCCATGTGGGTTCCGCGATGCCGGTCGATCTGGCCGAGTATCGGGAGGTGGACTACCAGCCTCGAAACCGCTTCGGAAATGTCTATCGCGATTTGCTGGGCATTCGCGGCTCGAATCCGAATCGTATCTACATTCTCGAACGGGAGGCTCAAAAGACGAATGCCGTGCTTGTTTCGGGTGACTTTTAGTCGCTGATTGTTTTGAAACGTAATTGACCGGCTTGGATTGCCGATCCAACAGGATTTTTTCATAGGAGAATATCATGTCCCCCATCCAGTGCATTGTGGCTCTGACCACCGGATTGTTCGTGCCGCCGATGATGGCGCTCGCGAAGCCCGCGCCCGAAACCCCGCCGCAGCCCACGATTGTAAAGCTCGCGCCGGCCGACGGACAGAATACCCAACCCCGCATGTTGATGCTGCATCGCGCGCTCGACGGGAACGCAACAAACGATGACACGAATGCGGCACGCGAAATCGAAGCCGGCGGTCCGTGGATCGGCGTGCAATTCGGCCCCATCCCCAAGCCGCTGCGCGCCCATTTGAATCTGGCCGAGACTGCGGGCCAGATGGTGCTGAATGTGGCCGAAGGCTCTCCCGCCGACATCGCTGGACTCAAGCAATATGACGTCATCACCAACATCGACGGCCGCGACGCCGCCGTCGACATGGCCCAGTTCCTCGACCTCATCCGGAGCTTCACGCCGAATGAAACGCACCAGTTTGGTTTGATCCGCGGCGGCGCCGCCATGACCCAGCGCGTCGTCGTCGGAACGCGCCCGGCGGATTGGAATAACCTGAAATACAGATATGAAGTGGAGCAGGAGCCGATGGCCGGCACCCAACTCTTCCGGCGCGGCGGCATGCTCGAAAAGGACCCGCAGGGCAACTGGCAGTTTAAGAATCTCGATCAATTGAAGGATATGCAGGATCTTTGGAAATACATGCCGCAGTTCAACGCCGACGACCTTCAATTCTCGTGGCAGCGGGCCATGCCCGGCGGCCAGAATCAGATGCGGGTTTACGTCAACAAGGGCAATGAAATCCGCATCGAAAAGAACGAAGACGGAAAAATCACCGTGACTAAAACGGATCGCGAGAACGACGACGAATCTACAACGACGGCGACTTACGATGATGAGGCCGCATTCGAAAAGGCCGACCCCGAGACTTACAAGACATACAAGGGCGGGTTCGGCGCGGCCGGCAAGGGCGATCTTCATTACTTTTTCGGACAGAATCCGCATGGCCAATTCGGGCCTCACGGGCAGCCATTCAATTTCCAGTTCGACATGAAGGAACTCCACGAGGCGGCAGACGCCATGCGACGCGATGCGGAGGCGGCCCAGAACCAGGCGACCAATCTGAGAAATCAGCTTGAAATGGAAATGGCCCGGCAGCAAGGCAGCGCCGGCCAGACGCAGGACGCAGGCAAGAGCGCCTCCACTTCATTCGAAGTCGAGGCCGATGGTTCGGTTCGCGTCGTGACCCGCTCGGGCGATTCCGAATTGGTACGACGGTTCAACAGTCTGGATCAAATGAAAACGACCAGCCCTGACCTCTTTGAAAAGTATGAGAGCGTTCGGTCCGGCGCGAAGGAATAAGGGCTTTGCGTCGGCCGATTGCCGGCGCGTCAACGGCCTTCCAACCCCACTCCCCACCCCATCCATCGATCAGAAGCGTCGCAGGGCGTGGATGAGTATGGAAATGCCCCGGTCGATTGATTTCGACCGGGGCATTTTTTCGTAGGTTGAATGTGATGCGTTTTCTGCAATCAGCGTTTGCGTCGCGTGAAAAATGCCGCTGCTCCGACGAGCAATATCCCCATTGTGGCTGGTTCCGGAACTGGTGAATAAGACGGGGTAATCGCGACGGAACCGTCAATGACGGAGGCCAG
>CAYXEY010000775.1:0-2620 GCA_964464105.1 uncultured Planctomycetaceae bacterium | reverse complement strand
AGCCGTTCGGTCATGATACGCATGACCTGAATGGCAAAGAACGGCGTGCGATGGACGTGCTGCATGAACTTCGTCTCGTCAAGGGCGACAAGGCGGCAGTCACTGCGGGCCACGACAGTGGCACTGCGGGGCGATTTATCAATGATTGCCATCTCGCCAAAGATACCGCCAGGGCCAATCGTCTCAACGAGCACGTCGCCGGCCCGCACGTCTACCTCACCCGCCTGCACAATGTACATGCAGTGGCCCTCGTCACCCGCCTGGAAAATCGTTTCGCCGGCATCATAATAGTCAACATTCTTCTCAAACTTGAAAATTTCGATTGTCGCCGTCATCAGTGCTTTCCTCTCTATGCCGCCGGAGGCGACTCGTATTCGCCCATGCTCATCTCGCGATAGACACCGGTAACCATGTAGACGACCCACTCACAGATGTTGATGGTGCGGTCGGCTGAGCGCTCCAGGTTGTGGAGCGCCCACTCAAGGTGGTTGGCGTGCGCCGTCTCCAGGGGATGCTCCATCACGTAGGCGACGACGTTGCTGTAGAGGTGATTGAACAGGAAATCAACCTTGTCGTCCATGGCAGGCACGCGCAGCGCCAGCTCCTTGTCGCGCTCGGCAAACGCCTTGAGCGACAGGTGCAGCATCTCGCGCGCCGTCTCGGCCATCTCCGGCATGTGGGCGGCGATGGTCGGCAGCACCGGCTTGGGGCCAAGGTTGAGGCTGATCTTGCCGATGCCCTTGACGTAGTCGTGGATGCGCTCCAGTTCGCCGACGATCTCCATGATGGCGGCGATGAGGCGCAAGTCGCGGGCCATTGGTTGTTGGGTGGCGATCAGCGTCAGCGCGTCGAGGCCGATCTTGATGCGGCGCTCGTTGATGGCCTCGTCGGCGGCGATCATTCGCCTGGCCGTGACGGCATCGCGCTCGACAAAGGCGGCCGTGACCTGGGTCAGGTGCTCTTCCACCTCGCTACCCATTCGGATGATCTCAGTTTGCAGCCGCTGCAATTCGCGGTCGAATGACTCTCGCATGGTGAACCTAACCTCCTGACGCACAACCTAGCCGAAGCGGCCGGTGATGTACTGCTCCGTCATCTCGTTCTTGGGACTGGTGAAAAGCTCGTCGGTCTGGTTGTACTCTACCAAATAGCCGGCGCGATCGGCGTCCATGTTGAAGAAGGCGGTGTAGTCAGACGCACGCGCCGCCTGCTGCATGTTGTGGGTGACGATCAGGATGGTGTAGTTCTTCTTCAGTTCCTGAATCAGCTCCTCGATTCGCAGAGTTGAGATGGGGTCAAGGGCCGAGGCCGGCTCATCCATGAGGACTATCTCCGGCCGCGTGGCGATGGCGCGGGCGATGCACAGGCGCTGCTGCTGGCCACCCGAGAGCGACAGGCCGCTCTGACTGAGCTTGTCCTTCACTTCATCCCAGACGGCGGCATCGCGCAACGATTGCTCAACCAGGTTGTCCATGTCCGCCTTGTTGCCTTTGAAGCCGTTAATACGCGCACCCCAGGCCACATTCTCATAGATCGACTTAGGGAAAGGGTTAGGCTTCTGAAAGACCATTCCGACCCGGCGGCGCACTTCAACCGGATCCACATCGGGGTCGTAGATGTTCTTGCCATGAAAGAGGATCTCACCCTCGGCGCGGGCCGACGGGATGAGGTCGTTCATGCGATTAAAAGCGCGTAACACAGTGCTCTTGCCGCATCCGGACGGGCCGATCAAGGCCGTAATTCGACGCGGCTGGAATTGGAGGTCTATATCCTTTACGGCGCGAAAAGCGCCGTAGTAAATGTTCAGGTTGCGCGCTTCGATGGCAAAGCTGCCATCCGCGCTGGAGTGGGAAGTCGTCATGTCAGCAAAACCTCGAGTCGGCTAACCTAATCGCTTGCTGTATCGGTTGCGTAGAAAGATCGCCGTCGCGTTGAGCAACAGCAGGAGCACCAGCAGCACCACGATAGTGGCCGCAGCAATGTCGCGGAAAGTGTCTTGCGGCCGGGCCGTCCACTGATAGATCTGTGAGGGAAGCGTGGTGAACTTCGAAAACGGCCCGGTCGGATCGGTGGTAATGAACGTGGATGCGCCAACGACAACCAGGGGCGCTGTCTCACCGATGATGCGTGACATGGACAGAATAACCCCGGTCAGGATGCCGGCGATGGCATTTGGCAGAACGTGATAACGCACCGTCTGCCACTTGGTCGCGCCCAGGCCGAAGCTGGCTTGCCGCAGAGAAGGCGGCACGGCTCGAATCGCTTCCTGGGCGCTGATGATGATCACCGGCAAGCCAAGCAAGCCCAGGGTTAGCCCGGCAGACAGGACTGTGCGGCCGTTGGCCGTCGCTCCTGCCTCCACCACGCCAAATAGCGCCCCGCTGGTAATCGGCTCCAGCGCGCGCACAAAGACCGCCAGACCGAGCAAGCCATAGATGATCGACGGTACGCCGGCCAGGTTATTGATGTTGGTCTGGATGATCTGCGTCAGACGGCTCTGCCGGTTGGCATACTCCTCCAGATAGACGGCGGCGGCCACACCCAGCGGGAAACTGAACAAGACGGCAATGCCGACCACCCACAGGGTGCCATAGATCGCTGTTCGGATGCCGGCGATTTC
>CAYXEY010000774.1:0-2624 GCA_964464105.1 uncultured Planctomycetaceae bacterium | reverse complement strand
CGGTCGCCGCACTCCCCTAAGCAAGAAAGAATTGATCGCTCACCACCACGTTCGCGGCGATCTCTGCGCAGGTGCGGGCTTCCCACCGATAGAGGTATCCGACGCGCGCCTTGCCGAGGTCGCTGAGTGCGCCCGGCAGGAAGCCTCCCGCATTTCCGATAAGCTTTTGTCGCTCTACGAGCGTCGGGCAAACCGGATTGATCCAGCCCTCGTCACCAGCGCGGCCGCAACGGCGACACACGCCGACAAGCTGGCTCGGCGGTTGGAACGACATCGCGCTTGGCCGATGCGATTTGCCCGCCAGATGCAATCCCAAGGCTGGGGCGATCCACCGCCAGCATACCTCCTGTCCAATTAATACCGGAGACATTCGATGCTCATCGAAGAGATCACCCCGAAGAAAACTTACATCGGAGGAAAGAACGACGAACGTCGAACCGTTGTAAGCTGGGGTTCATCAGAAACTTATGTCGTTTGGGGTCGAACTTCCGAACGTCTTCCACTCGGCGGCTTCGTCAACACCCGCTGCACGAGCCGCGCCAGTTTTGCCAAATGGGCGAAGGCAGAGTCGAATTAACCCCGGAGGCCCGATAGACCCATGATTTTGCGCCTGCTGACCATTGCCGTGATCGGGATAACTGTAGCGGCCTGTCAATCAAGCAAGAATACCACGAGCGCACAGCCTTCCGGTCCCATGTGCAGCCAAAATGAATTTGTCCTCACCAAGTCGGGGAAAATCAAATGTAAGCAGTTAGGAGCCGCTGGATGAATAGCAACCAGATCACCGTCGACAGCGGCGACGAGGGCATCGTGGCGCTCAACTATTGCGCCCATGCCATCGAGGACTTGAAGCGCCTGCTCGCGGGCACCCAACCCGTCTTCGTTCAATCCAAACGGGCCATCGGCGCGGTGATCGAACTGTTGCAGCACTCGGTCAAATTTATCCTCCCGAATTGCGGCGAACTGCTCGATGTCGATTCTTTTTCGCAAGCACATCTCGACCTTCTTCGGCTTCCCTACCCGGTCACAGCATTCGAGATTCCGTGGAAGACGGATCGCCCCATCGACATCCTTGGTGGCATCAAGCAGGTGACAGCATCCCGCCGTATCGCCTTATGCTGGGAGCCGGATGCCACCCCTGCGGCGCTGCGCGATGCCGGCCTCAACACGATCCTCGAACGGTTCCCGCAGGGAGGCGCTTTCGTCCTGCCCGTGTCGTGGATAGATGAGCATTCGATATGGACGATAGGCTTGGGCGGATCGTTCGTCCCATATGACAACACCTTCACCCCGATGGACGAGACGACGCGAGCTAATGGCATCTCACATCGATCATATGATGCTTTGAAAGAGGCGGGGCTGGTCGGCAAGAAGGTCCAGAAATTCGATAGCGAGCCGTTCATCATCCAACCGGAGCAATTCGAGAGCATGTTCCGGCACAACATCGACGAAGGCTTTTTTTCAATCTCAAGCGACTCTCGCGACGAAGCCCTTGCGCTGCTACAGGCCTGCGCCGTTCTGAATTGCGAGAACGTCGAAACGGCCGAGATCGCGGCAAGCGCCAAGCTGAACAAGGCCCGGCTCGCCAAAGGCAAGCAACCATTCTTCTCCTACAAGGTACTTGCACTTTCGCCCGACCGACCGGGCGCTCGGCATGGAGACGCCGGATTGGCTAACGGCACCCACGCCTCGCCCCGCATGCACCTTCGTCGCGGGCATATCCGTAGGCTTGAGCACAAGACGATTTGGGTGCGGGCCGCCGTAGTGGGTGCGGCATCCAGCGGCGTTGCCAAAAAGGACTATGTGGTTCGCCCAGCGCGACCGACAAATTAGCCGGTCAATTTGTTGCCATTTCTTTTGTGTTTGACAAAACAACATGGTCTATGTCATAGATCAAGCCAGATCAAACTCACCCGGAGGCAGCAATGAACAAGACCGACATCCGCAGCAGCGTAATGTGCGATGGTCTCCGCGCTCGCATCAAGCGCGAGGTCTTCGCCGCTGCCGTCACCCCGCGCAGTCCCGAGCGCGATGCTTCATTGGACTATTGGCACGCCCGCCAGCGCAATATGGACCGAATCTATTACCGGCACCGCCTTTACGAGAACCGCCATCCGACCCGCGCGGAACGCGCATATAGTCGAGAACTGGCGGCGGCCGGCTCATGGATCGGCTCTTCCGAACAACTCGCCGAGGCGCGTCAGATGGGCCTTACGGCCCTCTGACCATTCCAATTTCGCGGAGGGCCTGATGCGCTTCAATCTGTCCATCAACTACCCGGAGACACCACCCGGAAAACGCCGAGTGAGGCGAAACATATATGGGAACACGGTCGGGTATGTCGCCGGGCGTCGGTTTTGGGAGTTTGGCACGGACCACAAGTCCGCAGAGTTTTGGGAACAGGGCGCATCGCTCGATGACGCCCACACTAAATGCTGGGTCCAGCCCAGCGAAACCAAATAACCCGGAGGTTCATATGGCGACCAAGGAAGACAAGGACCGCAAGCATCGGAAAGCCGAGGCTGTAGCCGCCAAGATCAAAGAGGTCGCACCACACGCCGATATGATCATCGGCATGCTGGATGAAACCAAGCTCGACATGATCCTGCTCGCCTTCGGCGTCG
>CAYXEY010000773.1:0-2626 GCA_964464105.1 uncultured Planctomycetaceae bacterium | reverse complement strand
CGGCCTATGTCTTTATCCGAAGTGGCGGATTGTGGACTCAGCAGGCCAAGCTGATTGCGTCGGACGCTGCGGCGCAGGATTTTTTTGGCGCCCCGTTAGCACTGGAAGGCGACACGGCGGTGATTGCTGCGCCTGTGGACGACAACGCAAATGGAGGCAACGCGGGCTCGGCATATGTTTTCACTCGCTCGGGATCGACATGGATACAGCAAGCAAAACTGACTGCCTCGAACGGTTTGGCAAATGACATTTTTGGCTCCTCAGTGGCGCTCAGCGGCGACACGGCGTTGATTGGAGCTAACGGTCATGCGGGCGGTAGCGGCTCAGTCTACGCCTTCATTCGCGTCGCCGGGACATGGACTCAGCAAGCCGAGCTCAGAGCCTCAGATTTCGCTGGGGGTGACCAGTTCGGATACTCTGCCGTCCTTTCCGGCGATCTTGCCGTAATCGGCGCGGACGGGGATGATTTCTCAGGCATTTCCAACGCCGGCTCTGCTTATGTTTTTACTCGCACCGGTGCGACATGGACACAGCAGGCCAAGTTGACCGCGTCGGACGCCGCTATGAATGATAACTTCGGCAGGGATGTCGCGGTCTTGGGCAACTTAGCGCTGATCGGGTCATCATTCGACGACCACGCGGGCGGAATAAACGCCGGCTCGGCATACGTCTTCAATCTGAATTGCTTTACCGTGTGTTGTGCCGGCGACTGCGACGGCAACCATGTCGTTGACATTGGGGACGTTCCGGACTTTGTTGCCACGCTCTTGGCAGTAGCCCCGTGTCCCCCGCAATCGGTTTGTTGCCCTGGTGATCTGAACGCAGATCTTAGAGTCGACGGCTTCGACATACAGCTATTCGTTAACAAGTTGCTTTCTGGCGGCGCGTGCGGGTAACAATCATCAGACTGACTTCAAAGAGGACGCTCTCCTTTATCGATTTCGTAATGCGTCTAACTTAAGAATCATAAACACCTTTGGCCGCATGATCGCCGACGCCGCAGACGACCCGCAACGATCATGCAGCAAATCGCCAACGGCGCCATCGCAGCGCCTGTGCCGCACCCTGACACGGCACCGACATTCGATGGTGTTGGATTGCCGACCGGAGGCACCTCGACGGTGCTCGAACCGGGGCCGACCGGCGGCGCTGCAGGATCGGCCGGCAGCGGCGTGCGCGCCGCGAACTCGCCGAGATAATCCACCACCGCCCAGATGCACCGCTTCTGCGTGTCGATGCCCCCGCTGCCCACGTCGCTCCTGATCGCCCGCTGGGGATAGGGCGCATCGCCCACGAACCGCGTCACCGCCGGCAGCCAGCGATCGGACGACGCGACGTAACGATGCATGCGCAGTTGCACTGGATTCATGCCCGCGGCCTCGGCCTCCGAGTAATTCAAGACGATCGTCGCGATCAGCGGCGTGCCCACGGCGTTGCCGGTGATCGCCAGCCGCCGGCCCAAGCCCGCCCCCGCTCCGGGCAGCGCCGCGGACGGGCCATTGTCGATCAGCCGACCGGTCACCGAGCGGCCGGGCACGCCCTCGACGATGCGCAGCTCGCCGGCGCGATGCTCCTCGTCGATCCGCAGATTCATGAACAGCTTGCCCTCGGGGTTGATCGGCAACGTAAGCAGATCGGCAATCGCCTCAATGGCCACGCGATCGGTCGCGGCGCAGTGCTGGCCCGAGGCGTCCGTCACGGTGAGTTCGAGCGAATAGGGGCCGATCTGGGCGGGGGCAAAGGTCGGCCGGGCCGCGAACGGGTCGGAGAACTGGGCAACGTCCGTGGATGGCCCGCTGAAAACGCGCCATTTGTATTGATACGGCTCCGTGCCGCCGAACGCGACCGGCAGGGCGCCCAATGTTTTTCCGTGCTGCAAGGCCTGGGTCACGAAGTCGGGCCCGGCATCGGCCACCACGCTCACGGCGCGAACGACCACCGTATCCGTCGCCATGCAGGGCGGCGTGCTGGAGTCGCGCACCGCCAGCCGCAGGGTGTACACGCCCTGGGCCGCGGGCGAAAAGGTCGCCGCCATCGCCGCCGGGCCGCCGGGGAACTGGTGCGAATCGACGCTGGGGCTGCCCGGCTCGATGGTCCAGGCGATGGTGCGAGTGCCGTGTCCGCCGATGATGGTCGGCGCGAGCGTGATCGCGCTGCCCACGCAGATCGACTGCTCGGCCCCGGCGTCCACGGTCATGGCCACAGCGCGAAGACTCATCACACCCGTCGCAACGCAACCCGGCAGCGCCGCATCCTGAATCGTCAGCCGCAACTGGTAGTCACCCACGCTGGTCGGACGGAATCGCGTCGTGGCTGAGGCCGCGCCGTTGCCGACAAATTGGCCCACATCCATGTTCGCGCTGCCCGGCTCGATGGACCAGGCATATTGCACGACCGAATCCGACGGGGCCGAAATCACCGGCGCGATCACGGGCGACTCCGCACCGGCCGGCATGTTCACCGTCGCCGGCATGGTGAGGCCGAGCTGCACCGCGCGGATCGCAACCGTGTCGCTGACTTCGCAGGGCGGCGACTTGGAGTCGGTCACGGTGAGCCTGAGCACGTAATTGCCACTGGCCGTGGGCGTGAAGACCGGCGTCGCATTATTCGCTCCGCCTGGGAATTG
>CAYXEY010000772.1:0-2626 GCA_964464105.1 uncultured Planctomycetaceae bacterium | reverse complement strand
TCGATCAGGCTCCTCGCCTCGCTTGCCTTTATCGTACAGAGATGACGGCGCGTCACCGCAACCTCGGAGAAACCCGGAAAAGCGGACCTCGGGATACTGTGGATAGAAGATCAGCTTGGCGTCCGGCGCCGGACAAGCATGCCCGTCACTCCTGATCCAGTAGCAATCCAGCGCGGATCTGAAGACCGCCTCCGTGCCGCCGCCCTTCCGCGAAGTGGATTCGTGGAGCGTCACTTCCCCTGACGGAATCTTTCCCAGCTGTGACAGATCCGGGGCCAGGTAGACTTGATTCTTGCTGTTGGCGTTGCGGGGGAGAACCTTGTAGAGAAGCTCGGTTGCGCCGTTGTCCTTGAGCAACCTGAAAACGGTCGCGAGGTCGATTCCGGACAACCAGCCGTCCCGATCACCGGCCTTTGCCACTTGTCCTCCCCTTGCCAGTACCCGAACGAATTTGCGCGACCAATGCTTCCATTTTCCGCTGATTCAACTGGCAGGACCACACGACATGAACCTGCCAACCGAGCCGCCGAAGTCTGCGCTTCACGACGGCGTCCCGCCGTTTGTTTGCCGCAAACTTCTCCTGCCAGAATGCGACGTTGCTTCCGGGAGTCGTCGCGTACTTGCAGCCCGCGTGGCGATGCCAGAAGCAACCGTGAACGAATACGACCGTGTGGCATCGGGGCAGCACCACGTCCGGCTTGCCGGGCAATTCCGCATGCAGCCGGAAGCGCAATCCCGCACGATGGAGAAAACTGCGCACGACCCTCTCCGGCTTCGTGTTCTTTTCGCGGATCCCGGACATCATCCGGCTTCGCGTGGCCTGATCGACGACATCAATCACGGGAGAGCTGGCACCTTCACGCAGGCCGTCAGACGATCCCGTTCGCCGTCCGCTGCTAAGCGGCCAGCAGGGAGGCTTGCTTCGCCATCTCCGGATCGAGCAATTTGAGGATGCGCGGCCTCATCACTCTTGCCACCTCCCGCATCACCGGCATGACGACGCTGTTGCCGAACTGTTTGTAGGCCTGTGTGTCGCTGACAGGTATCACGAAGTCGTCCGGGAAACCCATCAGCCTCGCGCATTCGCGGGGAGTCAGTCGACGGGGATTCTTGCGCGCGCCGCGCGACACCAGAATCTCCGATCCGTCCTTGTAGTAACGGGCAGACAACGTGCGGGCTATATCGTCGCCGTTCACCAACCCGTAGCCGAATCCATTGCCCGCCGCACGATGCTTGGCAGCGTAGGCCTTGAGATACGCCCACAGCTTCGGAGTAAGCGTATACCGGTCATCCACCTTGGCTGCCGGCCCGACTGTGTAGTGACCCTCGGGTCGTTCACAGCCATCTTCCGGGTGCAGGATGCTGGACAGTCTGGGCTTGCTGTCGGGCAAGATCACGTCTTCCCAGTCGAAGTCGGTCCTGTCGCGAAATCCGACGATCAGGATGCGCTCGCGATGTTGGGGCACGAAATGCGCGCCGTCGATCACCCTGTAGTGGATGTGATAGCCGAGATCCTGTTCCAGCGTCTTTTTAATGACCCGGAAGGTGTTGCCCTTGTCGTGGCTGACCAGGTTCTTGACGTTCTCCAGGAGGAACGCTGCAGGGCGCTTGGCAGCGATGATGCGCGCCACATCGAAAAACAATGTGCCCTGCGTCTCGTCGGCGAAACCGTGTGCCCGACCGAGTGCATTCTTCTTCGATACCCCGGCAATGCTGAACGGCTGGCAGGGAAACCCTGCGAGCAGCACATCGTGGTCCGGAACATCGCGCTCATCCACCTTCGTGATGTCGCCGGCAAGCGCATGCGCCGATTCGGGGAAATTGGCGAGGTAGGTCTTCTGCGCCCACGGGTTCCACTCGCTGGTGAATACGCAGCGCCCGTCGTGCGCCTCGAACGCCATGCGGATGCCGCCGATTCCGGCGAACAGGTCGATGAAGCGGAACGCGAAATTGCCGTCGCTCGCCTGCTCGGCGAGCGGGAGCAAGCGCTGCCGGATGGCATCTGCCAAATACGGCGGAGGATCTGTCTCCCGCACCTGCCAACGACGCAGGGTGCGCGTGGTCACGCCCAGTACCTCCGCCAGTTCACGCTGGTTGTAGCGCCCCCGGAGGTCGTTCAAGAGCTGGATGGCGTCTTCCATGGGCTACCTGCGGGACGAAATGCGGACATTATGTCCTCGCTTTACCCCATGCCACAAGCTTTATGTCGACTCATTGATGGATCAGCACGCTGATCTCGTCGATCAGGCCCGGTTGCAGGAGGGCCCCATTGATGACGCCGCTGCCCAGGCAGGGAAAGCCGAGGCAGCGCGCGCCGCGATTGCGTGCATGTCTGCAGCCGTCATCGCGGACGCAGGGGAGACCAACTCGACTGACAGCGGTCACAGTTCGAGGCGGCGGGTCAACCCTTGAATCCCTTGGCCACGAGGTAGACCTCGCGCGACTCCTTGCGGGAGGCCGCCGGCTTGCGAATCGACACCTTGTCGAAATGCGCACGCAGTTCCTTCAGGTACTCGTCAGACCCCGATCCCTGGAACATCTTCGCGACGAAGGTGGCGCCGGGTTCCAGGTTCTTGCGCACGGTGTCGAGCGCCAGCTCCAGGAAGTAGATCGACGAGGCCTGGTC
>CAYXEY010000771.1:0-2629 GCA_964464105.1 uncultured Planctomycetaceae bacterium | reverse complement strand
TGACAGCCGTGTTGGCTGACGACTGCTCGAGCCCAGTCGCCACCGAGTTGCAGAATTTCTGATAGTCGACCGGACCAGCTTGCTCCTGCGCATCGATCAGGCCAGACACATTGCTGCGCCACCCCTTCCACTTCTCGGTTCCCTTCGTCACGCCCAGCACTTCGTCGCTGGCTTGCTTCAGCGCCGCCATGACTGCGGCCCGACTCTTTCCCGGCGCCAGTTCGGCCACCTTCCGGTAGACGATCGCGAGCGCCTGCGCTGACGTGGGATCCCCGACCGCCGTTGACCAGGCCTTGACCTGATCGGCAACCGAATCCCCCCCGGTCGGAGGTGTGGTCGGCGGAGTCGTCGGAGGGTTTGTCGGCGGGGTGCCACCACGCTTGTCGATCACCTGAGTGACGTCGATCAGCACGGACTTGCCGCCCGGCCCGTCGACCATGACCTGATACGAGCCATCCTGATTCACCACCAGTACGGCGCCGGCGGCTTCAGCCAGACCGGACACAGCGAGCACAACGAGTGCGGTCACCAGACCGCGCAGCAGAGATCCATTCGCTTTCATCGGTTGCCTCCTGAAACAAAAGCGGCCCGCAGATATGGCTTCCGCCAACGATGGCGGTCAGCTCTTTTGCGACGCTAGACGACCCTCTATGGAGTCGAGCCGGTCGCGCATTAGAACAATCTGAGGCTTCATCTGCACGCCGGCGCCGCCTGGTATGTTGGCGGCGACGTGTTCCATGCAGTCGGTCAGCGCCTGCAGATAGCGGATCCCATCCTGCGCAGTGGCAGTGGCAATGAGCGTTCTCCACTTGACGCTCGCATGCGCATTCTGGGCAGTTTGCCCAAGCACCTCGAGCGCCTGAGCCACCTTCTCGGCCGACGCGGCGTCTCGAGAATCCTTTTCGATCAGCGACTTCGACTCAGGGATCCTCACCTTCCACAGATACAGTCCGGTGATGAGTGCACACAGGATCATAAACAGCGCAAAGAGCAGCGTACCTGCGCCGTGTTTTGAGGCTTCCGCGATCCATCCATTCGGATCGAGGTTGTTGACGGGAAGAGAGCCGCTGGGATCCGTTTGCGCCAGCAGTTGAGCCAACATCGTGCAAGTCTCCAGATGTGAATAATCGAGGCCCTGGGCCCGTGTTTGGCCGGGATTATTCAGCACCTGCGCGACGCACGTCAACCGGAGATTACCGACTGTGCCTGATAGCGGTCAGGCCAAATGGTCGCAGCGCGGTGGAAATCGCTGCGCACCGTCTTTGGGTGAACCGACATGCGGCTGATCGCTTTGTACGGTTCTCGACCCTCCCTGCGCGCCTCGAGCCGATCGTACATCGCCGTCACATCCTCGGACGTGTAGGGCTTGAGGCCCTGTTCGACTCGCCGCTTATTCACATAGCCGTACACCAGCCGGATCCAGCGCATGCGGACCAGCCGCTTCATGTCGCGCTCAACTTTCTTCGTCCCGTCCGCCAGCTCCACGAGCTTCTCGCCGATTGCACGCCCGGGGTTGACCGCCCCATCTCGCAGCATCTTCTGCTTGAGCCCCTCCTTGGTCCGCTCGCTGATCGTCGCAGAGTACCACTCGGCGACGTACGACATGATCCCGAACAGCATCATGCCGGTGGCGCTGCCGACGTCGATCTGCAGGTCGATGAAGTGGATCCGCACACCGGCCTGCGTCCAGTGATCCATCCACAGCCGCGCCTCGAGTGCATTGCGGAAGGAACGATCAAGCCGGGCGAACAGGATGTGATCACCGGGCTTGACCGCTGCGAGCAGCTTGCCGCCGGCCGGGCGCTTGTCGAACGCCGCGCTCTTCTTCTGGTAGGCGGAGATCGCCAAGTCGCGGAAGATCTCCGGGTTCAGGCGGAGATCCCTGAGATTCGGATCCCGCATGCGCAGCAGGTCGAAGTACATCCGACACTGCTGTTCCTGATCCGCCAGACCGAACCCAGTTTCAACGCTGTCGAGGTGAGAGCAACGGCAGTAGATGTGCGCTTGAGCCATGATCATTTCAATCCGAATTCAGGAAACTGTCGAACGCGGAGATCCTTTGGCCACTCCGCCATGTCTCCGCCCTTGGGGTCGTGGAATGTCAGCGTTCCACGTTCATCGCCCGGTTTGTCGAGCAGATAGTTCGAGTTGAAGTTGCCGCCCTCTGTTAGATCGTTCCACTCATTGAACGACATGCGCAGGCGGCGGCCCAGCTGTTTCACAAAGCACGGGGTGCGCGTAGCGCGGCACTGCAGCACCAGATCGCGGATCCACTCAATGTCGGTCGGACGAACCTTCGGACCGCTCTCGCCGCCGACGATGATCCAGTTCAAACCGATGACCGGCAGATACTCGATCGGCCGGCTGTACGGCTTGACGATCCGATCAGGCATCAACGGATGCTTCAGGAAGTTGCGCAGGTCCAGTGGCCCCAGCAGAGGCTCGCAGGACAGCCCTCGCCACATCGCCGGCACGCGCAGCAGATCGTCGGCCCGCTTCTCGAGCCACGGCTGCGTCTCGGCAGTCGCGATCAGGATCACGTTGGGATACCCCTCACCCCAGTCATCCGGAAGGCACTCGCCTATCCGCTCCGTGCGCTTCGTCACGATCTGAAAGAGCACACGCGTCC
>CAYXEY010000770.1:0-2636 GCA_964464105.1 uncultured Planctomycetaceae bacterium | reverse complement strand
GCTGTTTTGAAAGTTCTTTTGCCCGGTACTCCGGGTTGAAGACCATTTCCCGGAATTTGGTCATTGCCGAATGCGTGCCATCAGACTGGCGTAGGACCTCGCCCTGAAGAAACAGCACCAGGTCATCGACGCAGCCCCAGGCCTGGCGTTCCTTTCCCGTGAACGGATCGGCCCCCGGCAGGGAGCGCCATCGGTTGCAGGTTCCCGCGCAGACCAGATCTCGACACTTTTTCTCAAAGGCCGTGTGGTGGCAGAGCTTGTCCTTGTCAGGCAGTTCGAACGTCATGATTTCTGCCCAATCACGGTGCCAACGGTTTTGACCGCCATGTTGAAGGCGTTCATGGTCAGCGAGTGATTGTGAGCCGTGCCGGAGCCTGTCGAGGTTGCCGTCAACGTCGCCGCACCGGCACTGCTTCCGCTATCGAAATTCAGGTTATCGCTCGGAGTGTCGTACGCAATTGTCGTTCCGCTCGCCGCCGTAACGGGGTGGGTGTGCGCCGCCGTCTTGGAGATTGATGGCGTGTCGTTTCCGACCGTGCCGGTCAGCGTCTGGCTGGCAAACAGCGTGCTGACGGCAACCGATCCGCCCGTCGATACGGTTCCCGTTGTAAAGGCTAGAATCGCGTCGTTGTAGGATGCGCCCGTTTCCTTGGTCCAACCCGTCGGCGGGGTCGTCTGCTGAAACAGTACGCGTGCACCAGCCGAGAAGATGTAACCCGCCGTTCTCCACTCTCCCAGCAGATCGGCGGTCAGAGCGCTCCAGTCGATCTGACGGTTTCCAGACACCGATGCGATGAACGCCGGGAGCTTGTCGCCCGTCGTCAGCGTGGAGACCGAGGCCAGAGCATTGGGATTTCTGACGTAGCGCACGTCCGCGGCATCCTGCGTCAGGAAGCTGCCGCCCGGCGTGCCGGAGGCCACCACGGCGCCCTTGACGTTGTCGTGCTCGGCAATCGTGATGCCGCCTGATGTGATCGTGATCTTATAAGCGCTGGTGTCTGTGTAGACGAGCGTCTTGATCGTAGACCCGGAGGACGTTACGGGGTAGCCTGCCGAATCCGTGTAGATGGTCGATCCGAGCGATACGGTCAGATCGGCGTCGGCATAGACGAGCTTCGGCGTGGTTGTGCCAGCCTCGCAGAATGTGACCTCGCAAGAGGCAAAGGGCACGCCGGATGTATCAATCAGACGTTGACCAGGGGTAAAGACTGCTACGGCGTCTGCCATGTGCTTGCGTTCCTATCGAGATGAGAGAACGTGAGAGACCCGGAACGCTACAAGGGCATCTTCATTTTTACTGTTCGGCGTCGCCGTTGATATGGCTGACGACATTAGCAACGCTGGCCGCGATGGCGCGTTGCAATTCTGGTCCGCTGACTACGCGCCGCGCCGCGTGATTTCCGGCATTGCGAACGGCAGCCGGTCGTGACATGAGATTGCCTACAAGCCGCCCGGCAAGAGCTGTCGTTAGCGTTGCGCCCATGTCACCGCTTGCCGCCGCACCAAGCGCGCCTGTCAAAGCGACAACACCTCCTGTCCCAGATGGGTTTCCAGCACGGCTGTAGCGCTGCAAGGCCTGCGACACCTGAAACAGATTGTTCAATTGCCGCTCGATATTGGCGTCACCAACCGAACCGAACAAAATCCGCCGCCCGTGAGGGGACAGGCCGGACAATTTTGTAACAAAGGTATCGGTCGAAAACTCGTTGGCGCTATTGCGGCCAAGCCGCATGATGGCTTCGCCAGCCACCTGACGCCAGGCATGAGGACCCGCCGCAATGCGTGCTTGATGCAAGGTTCTTACGTCACCCGTCTGCGTGCTGCCCGCAAAGCGCACAATCCTATCAACGATACTTTCACCCGTCGCATCACCCTTTGAACCGACAACCTTGGCAACAGCCTCGCGGCGTTCGGCAAGCTGCCGGTTGATGGCGTTGGCGCGTTGCCATGCCTGCGTGGCGCGCGGCCCGGCTGCACCAAGCAATCCTTCAATGTCGCGACTCAAGGCCCCGTAGATGGATTTCAACGCCGCGTTATCGGCCCGCGCTTCCGGGTTCAGCTTGTCATCGAGCAGGCTGCCGATACGCGAGCGCAAGGACTGCATTCCAGCAAACGTCATGCCATTGGGTTGCGTTACGGCGTTCTCGACTTCACGGATTGCCGTCGCGCCAATGTTAGTATTGGCCGCCGCCGCCTGATTGTTCACAAGTCGCTGCACTTCCTGAGAAGTATGCGTCAGAGGCCCCGCCGCATTGGCCATGGCCTGATTGACGGGCCGGTAAATGCGTTCCTGCACCGCGCGCGATCCAGGCCCTACCCAATCCGTAATCGCATCCCGGATGGCCTCGCCGGCAACGGTAGGACCGCCGCCGCCGCCCGTCGCATCGGCAATGTTACGAGCCGCCGCCGCCGTGTTGCCACGGGCCTGTACCACGGCGGTATTGATATCATCGCCAACAAACGGAACGGACGCCATCTTGGCCGCCATCGTTCGTGACGGCTGGCCACCAGCCATGAATTGCGGCAACTGAAACCCAAGCTCATCGGCATTGCGCAAAACAGAATTGGCAGGCGTCGGCGCGGCCCGGTTGCCAAGCCGGCTAGCAACTCCGCCGATAACACCACCTGTCAAGGCG
>CAYXEY010000769.1:0-2639 GCA_964464105.1 uncultured Planctomycetaceae bacterium | reverse complement strand
TGTTGACGGTCCATTTTATTCGCCGTTTGTCGATGATTCAACCGGCGCGCAGGCGTGGACCGACTCGTCCTATCTCTTTGACGGAGAAACGGCGCGAGGGTTCAGAGTTTTCGTCAGGTGGCTGTTGCGTTTGACGAATTTAGGGCCCCGACGGATTTGCCCGTGTTTTAGAGATCGAGCAGGTTGCGCACGATGATGTTGAGAGCATTCACCAGCGTGCCGCTCAGCAGCCGCTGAAGCTCGAAGTTCAGGGCGCCGAGCGGATAGGGGTAGCAGCCGGTGGCCTGGAAGAGCGGGAAGGCAGCAGCGCCGAGCATCAGCTTGCGCAAACTGAGCAACCGCTTCAATCGGCGGGCCTGACGACGGGCGCGAACGGGGGAATGTCCATCGGTTGGCGTGTTCATCGCGATAGCGCCCTTCTTAGACGAACTGGAACAGATTGCCCAGGATGATCGAGACGATCGACTGAATCGCGATCGAGCCGGTCAGCACGATGTTCTCGGCCAGCACCTCACGGAAGGCGTTGTCCGGCAGACAGCCGGTGGCCTGGTAGAGGTAGAAGGCCGGGAAGATGGCGGCGCATCGGCGGAGCCAGCGAGCGGATGATTTCATGGGCTGCATGCCTCAAGCGAAGCCGCCGGAACCGCCCGGCGTGAAGCGATGCAGCATCGGGCGAAGGAGCGAACCTGTCAAGCGAAGTGCCGATCAACGTGGGGAAAGGCTTGGAAAACTGCGTTTCCGGAAAAAGAGCCGCTCTCTTGTTCCGCCGAGGCAAGCGAAGTCACGAATCGAGATGACCTACTTATTCGGTAGAATAAGAAGACGACCCGGCCCGCGCGGACAGCCGCGCGGGTCGGGTTTTTTATGCGTTCGTGGACCACGACTAACGCCGTGGGTTCAAATCAGATCGAGTTCGATCAGGCGACGAACGACTTCACCGCGTCAACCGCGTGCATCGCGGTCTGCGATGTGGCCGCGTTCTGAATGGCCGCGAAGAACGCAGCCAGCACGCTCGAAAACAGCGTCGTCATCGACGTCTGGATGCCGGTCAGCAGCGTGTCGCGGACGGTCGGATCGCAGCCCGACAGCGAGAGCGGCGTCACGGTTCCGGCGAGCAGAAGGACCCAGCGCCGGGACCAGAGTCGCGTGTACAGGTTGGTTCGCTTCATGAATACGTCTCCTTAGAGTTTGGCTTCCATCGGTCCGGCGAGGCATCGAGTGGTCATTGCGACTGCCACTAAGGCGCGCAACGTCCGCCCGCCATAACTTAAGATACCAATCGGTCGGAGCGCGGCAGCGGATTAGCCCGCGATTCCCGCGGCGGCATGGAGCGGCATATTTTGCGCCTCGCGGACGGAGGCACGATGCGTAGACCGCGTCATGCGGCGTCCCAAAACGCAGGTCACTTCATAAGAAATGGTGTCCATCCGCCGGGCGAGGCTGGCGACCGAGTTCTCGTCGGCGGGGTTATCGCTGATGAGCACAACGGGGTCGCCCAGTTTCGGCGTCGGGAGATCAGTCAAGTTAATCGCAATCTGATCCATGCTCACGCGACCGATGACCGGGGCGGGGCCATGCCGTGTGCCCACCATTGCATTGTTGGAGAGACAGCGGAGGAAGCCGTCGGCGTATCCGATGGGAATAATTCCGATGCGCGAAGGCTTCGAGGCAATAAACTTCCGGGCGTAACCCACTGAATGGCCCGCGGGGATGTCCTTGATGCACGTCAGGTGTGAGTAGAGCCTGAGGGTCGGGCGAAGATCGATCTGATTCGCGAGATGATCCGCAGGGTGGTAACCGTACAGCGCGATGCCGGGGCGGACCATGTCCAGGTGAGCTTCGGGCAGGCTGATGGTCGCGGCGCTGTTGGCGATGTGCCGCAGGCAGCCAGTCGGCAGGGCGTCTGCATTGTCAGCCAACCACGCCTTAAAAGTGGCGAGTTGCTCCAACGCGAAGTCACGATCGGCGAAGTCGGCGGTACCAAAATGTGAATAGACCCCGGCCAGACGAATCGGACGAATCGATTGCATTTCACGAACGAGTTGCGCGGCTTCGTCGGGGAGCACGCCCATGCGACCCAGCCCGGTGTCGATCTTGAGATGCACATCGACGCGCGCGTCGGATGGCTCCTCGGCGAGAAATCGAATGATTCCGGCATCGGCGACGGTGATCGTGAGCTGATGTTTGATGATGGCGTCGAGCCGCTCGCAGCGTTCGTGGAAATCGGCCACCGCCAGGACGTTTCCGAGCACGAGAATGGGCCGCGTCCAGGCGATGCGGCGCAGCTCGATGGCTTCATCGAGGTTGGCCACGGCGGCCATGTCCACCCCGGCCTTCTGCAGCGCAGGGGCTACTTGCGCGGCCCCGTGTCCGTAGGCATTCGCCTTGAGCGGGGCGCAGAACTTCACAGCAGGTCCGCAGCAGGCTCGCAGGGCGCGATAATTGGCCAGCAGATGATCGAGATTGATGACGGCTTGCAGGTCGGTGCGCATGGGGGACATCCCTGTCCGAAGGTTTGAATCAGTGGATGATATCGGATGGCGGGGCGCTTGGCGATGAGCGGTGCGGGTTTAGGACTTCGCTGCGTTGCGCAGGCGCCGGAGGTTGCGACCGGGCAATTCGCGGCCGAGCAATTGGGC
>CAYXEY010000768.1:0-2643 GCA_964464105.1 uncultured Planctomycetaceae bacterium | reverse complement strand
GGTTTCCTTCGGTTTTCCATGATTTCACTCCAGATAATTACGGTTCCCTCGACCTGAACAAGTCGAAGGAACCACCATGAGAACAAGATCATCAGAGCTGTTTTGTCCGGCACAGCTCCGGATCGAAGATCCGCCGAGCTCAGATGCCCTATTCAACGCCTTCCTCTCCTCTCTGTGGGTCAAGGAGGAAGCGGCCTGTTCGATCCTGTACAGTGCAGCGATCCGTCATTTCCTGCATTGGCTGGATGTGCATGCCATCCCGGTCAGTACGCTCGGCGATCAAGTCGTCCGACGGTTCGAGAAGCACCGTTGTCGGTGCCACGGATACTCGGCTCAGCAAGCCGCCTATAAGACTGATCAGGCTGCGCGGGTCCGGCGCTTTGTCCGGTTCCTCGAAGATCAAGGGTATATCGAAGTCGACGATGGGATCGACGATCTCCCCCGTCACCTCACCGACTACTCCGATGCAATCGACAGCCTGCAACTCGCCCCTGGAGTGGCACAGGGCTACCGGTCGGAAGCCGAGCATATTGTGGCTTGGCTTCGCATCAAGCGGCAGTCGTGGGCCGATGTCGATGACGCGATCCTCGACCAGTACGCGGCGCATGGTTGCCGCTGTCCGGTCTGGCGCAAGCGGGGCAAGCTCGTCGCCTCGGGCGCGAAGCGGCGGCGGCGTGGCGCTCGGCACTTCGTCGAGTTCTTGCGCGGCCGGGGTGTCATCCCTTCAGTCGAACCGGTGTCGGATGACGACCCGCACATGGCGGCATATCTGGCATGGCTCAAGCAACACCGCGGCGCGACCGATGAGACGATCCGGCGCTACCGGGCCGATATCAGGCGGCTCATGCCTATGCTCGGCGACCCTTCACAATGGGATGCAGCCGTCCTCAGGCGTGCGTTTCAACAACGAAGCAAGGAGACGCCGGGTTCTGCATCACTGCTCGTCACGATAATGAGGAGCTATATTCGGTTCCTGGTCGTGCAGGGTGTTTGCCGTCCAGCTTTGTTGCACGCGATCCCATCAGTGCAACGCTACCGTCTTTCGACGCTGCCCCGGCACGTCAACCCGGCAACGATCGAGCAGATCATCGGCGCATGTCCGACTGATCGCCCGGTGGAAGTTCGGGACAAGGCCATCATTCTCCTGCTCGCCCGGCTTGGCCTGCGTGCCGGTGATATTCGGGATATGCACCTCGACGATATCGACTGGCGCTCGGGCCACCTGACGGTCAAGGGCAAGGCGCGTCGGCCTGATCGCCTGCCATTGCCTCAGGACGTCGGTGACGCGATCCTGGACTACATTGCCACGGCGCGTCCCAAGACCGCCGATCCGCATCTGTTCGTGCGCGCGCAAGCCCCGTTCCGTTCGTTCCGCTCATCGGCGGAGATCGCCGGCATCGTTGCACGCACGCATGAGCGCGGCGGGATCGAAGGCGTGCCGACCGGATCGCACATTTTCCGGCATTCGCTTGCCACCAACTTGCTGCGCGCGGGCGCAGGGCTGGAGTCCGTTGGAACGATCCTGCGCCACAGCTCGCCCGAGACCACCGCCATCTACGCCAAGGTCGACCTGCCGATGCTCATGAAGATCGCGCAGCCATGGCCGGGAGAACCGTCATGCTGAACACGCACATTGCCAGATACGTCTCGCTGTATCGCGGCTTGGGGCGGAAGTTCTCGGAACAGGAACGACTGCTGCGCCAATACGCCGCTTTCGCCGAACGCTTCGGTGACCGGCACACCCGAGTGCAGCGCATCTACGACTGGTGCCACACGGCAAGCTCGCAGAACGTGGCTCGCCATAGGTACGACGCTGCTCGTAATTTCAGCCTTTTCGCTCACGCCGAGGACCCAGACCACGAAGTCCCGCCTGTCGGCGTTTTCGGCCGGGGGAAGCGGCCACGTCCCACTCCGACCATCATCGAACCGGACCAGGTGCGGGCGATCATGGCGGCGGCATTGAACGTTCCGCCCCATGGCACGATTAGCCCATACACGTACCATTACCTGTTCGGCCTGCTCGCGGCGACAGGTCTCCGGATTTCCGAGGCTCTCGCCCTACAGTGCGACGATCTGGTCGAGGATGGGCTGGTCGTCCGCAACGGCAAGTTCGGCAAGCAGCGGCTGATCGCCTTGCAGCCATCGACGCGCCAAGCACTCGAAGCCTACATTGCGATCCGCGCGAAGCACCCGGCCAAGTGTAATGACCTGTTCGTCACTATCCGGGGGCGGGCGCCGCACAAGGTGCGCGCCCACGTCGTGTTCGTCAGGTTGGCCCGGCTTCTCGGATATCGTGGAGCAACCGGTACGGCAGGCATGCGACTCCACGATCTGCGACATACGTTCGCTGTTCGCTCGCTTGAGTCCTGCCCGCGTGACAGGGAGGCCATTGCCCACCACATGGCCGGTCTCAGTGTCTACCTGGGGCACGCGTCGATCGCCAACACGTACTGGTATCTCGAAGCCACGCCAGTGCTGCTGCGCGACATTGCGGCTGCAAGCGAGCAACTTTTTCAAGGAGAAGCGGCATGACGGCGCTTGCTCCCCATCTCTCGGCATATCTGCGGGAACATCTGCCGCGCGAACGCGCCGTCAGCCCGCACACGGTGAAGACCTATGCCAACTGCTTCGTCCTCCTCGTCC
>CAYXEY010000767.1:0-2645 GCA_964464105.1 uncultured Planctomycetaceae bacterium | reverse complement strand
GCCGCGGCGCGTGAAATGACAGAGAGACCGATGATCGCAGCGAGGGCGGCCGCCGGCCACGATCGCGACCGTCGCGTCAAACTTAACATGGGAAGGCCGGATATCGACATATTAGAAAATCGCGACGAACCGGAATTCGCGGGAGTCTGGGGATCGCGCGCCGCGCACCGGATTGCCATGCCGCGCATCCTAGCGAAGTCGTGACGGGGGACAATGCGGAATTTCGCGCAGGCATTTTGCGTGAAAAAGCGCAGATTGAGGTGACCCAGACCCTTCTACACTCACAAATCGCTCAAATCCTTCTGGATTTTTCGCCTCATATCAACATCCGTTGGCACGGCGCGTGCCAGTAGAAATCGAGAGTTCGTTCTTTGCGAAGCGCGGAAACGGCCGAGTCACCGATTTTGGGTAAGGCATCCCTCGCACGCGCAGAGAGGCTTGTGTAAGATAGGCACCCTCGCCTCATTTCAGTCGTCTGGTTCAACACATCAGGAGTCTCAACATGGCGCGTTTCTCAAACGGCGGACACAGTCGGAGATGGATCCTGGTCGTCAGCTTGCTGATCATGGCGTCGACCGTGGGAATGTCAGGCATGACGTGCGGGAACTTTTGGCCGCCCGGAAACGGCGGCAACGGCGACACTGGTGACAGCGGTTTGACCGGCAAGTTCGTCGGTGCCGAGCGTTGCAGCCAGTGCCACAACAACGTGCATACGGATTGGAAGCAAACGATGCACGCGAAAGCTCTGGAAACGCTGGAGGCGATTGGCCAGGATAAGAACGCAGCATGTCTTGGATGCCACACGGTCGGATTCGGTGAGACCGGTGGATTCGTGGATCGAAAGACCACCAACTCTCTGGCCGGCGTGCAATGCGAAAACTGCCATGGCGCCGGCGGTGATCACGTGGCCAATGTGAGCGACGAGACGCTTCGGCCCAAGATTGATATTTCCGCATCCGTCTGTGGCCAATGCCACACCGGGGAGCACCATCCCAACTTCGAAGACTGGCAATTGTCGAAGCACGCATCCGTCGAGCCGGAATTAATTCCCAGATTCGCCGCCGGTACATCATTGGATACCTGTGGAAAATGCCACTCGGGTGATTACTTTTACAACGTTATCATCAAGGGCGAGACCTACCCGAACGACTCACTCGTGGGCCTGACCGGTGAGCAGATGAACGCAATTACCTGCGCCATTTGCCACAACCCGCACGCACGAACCGGCAACGCAGCCGCACCGGATGAGGGTCGCGACTATCAGCTTCGCTACAAGCAAGTCACCTATCCGGCACCCTCGAACAGCCTGGCCGATGCACAGGATCCCACTCGCTTCAATATCTGTGGACAATGCCACCATGCCCGGGATCGAGTCTGGACGGACTCGTCACGCGAGCCACACCCCAGCGATCAGGCCAACGTGTTCTT
This sequence comes from uncultured Planctomycetaceae bacterium, assembly GCA_964464105.1. Taxonomy (GTDB): domain Bacteria; phylum Planctomycetota; class Phycisphaerae; order UBA1845; family UTPLA1; genus CAYXEY01. The sequence continues at coordinate 1,217 of CAYXEY010000767.1, read as the reverse complement.
CGGCGAGATGCCCCTGCCGGCGGCGTTCCCCGATCCCATCGTTCCGAACCGGGTGTCGGTCCACCTGAACGCGCCTGAGCAGTGCTCCACCTGTCACGTGGCCCGCAAGCCCTTTGAAGAGGGAATTGCGCCGGCCGTGTCCGGCCACAAGTTCGAAGTGAACTTCCTGGGTTGCGTATCGTGCCACGGTACGCCTGAGATCGCCGAGGCCAAGCTCGCGGGCCTGGAGGCAGAATTGGGCTGGCGCCTCACGCTGGTCGAAGAGGCGCTCGACGCCTGGTCAGTGCGCAGCACTGCATTCTGTACCTCCGTGACGCACACGGGCCCTTGCTGGGAGTTCACCAGTGAAGGCGGCCCCAACGCGGCAGGCCAGGCGAAGATACCCAACGATATTAAGAAGGCCCGTTACATCCTCTACTATGTGAAGGCTGGCGGCGGAAACGGAGCGCACAATCCGGACTACGTGCGCGAAGCCTTGATACTGGCGGAAAGCTACGCCGCCAATGCACCCGAAGCCGTGCCCTAGTCGTTCATGAAACGATGATTTCGGCTGACGGCTGCGCATTCGCGCAGCCGTCAGCCCATATGCGGGTTTGGTGAGACTTGCCAACTTGGCCCTGCATCGTCGCTTGCTACTGATTGGCGATTCTGCGACCTCCGTTGCGGCCGTCATGTACCAGGTTGGATAGTGCCGAACGAAACGGCTTTGCAATTATGGCTGTCGCTTTTCGCAGAGCCTCGCGCCCCTGACCGCGGAGTCCAGGCGAATGCAAGTGGCCCGTCTGGATTGGCGACCCATCGTTGCACGAGCCCGTCGCCGGCGGAATCCTTCTTCCTTGACGATTCCCAGCCTCGTCGCCATCTTGATGTGTCATACGGTTTCTGCTGCACGCGGGCAACCGAAAACAGCTGAATGCTCAACCTGCCACCTCGAACAATTCCAGCAGATATCGACATCCGTACATCGTACGGTGGTCCGTTGCACTGAGTGTCACGGCGGCAAGGACGTCTACGAAGTTTCGACCGATCTCTTACGGCTATTCGATCCGGCGAACCGGGCCACAAAAAGTACGACGACCGCCCCCACCGCGTTTGACCATGGTCCGAAATTTCGCGGCAAGCCGGCGCGTACCACGGTTCCGACGGTTTGCGGCGAATGTCACTCCGATGTGGAAAAGATGAACCCCTATGGTCTTCAAACCGACCAATTTGCCTCC
>CAYXEY010000766.1:0-2645 GCA_964464105.1 uncultured Planctomycetaceae bacterium | reverse complement strand
GTCGCTCCGGCGCCGGGCGTTTCCGTGACGCTGGTGGCGGGCGCGCTGGACGGCGTGGCGCCGCCTTCGCCGCCGCCGCATTCGTATGCATCCCGGCCCGGGAGCGATGTCGCGATCTGGACGATGCGGCTGGAGGCGGGTTCTTCCTGGACTATGCCTGCGGCGGCTGCCGGGGCGAACCGGTTCCTCTACTTCTTCGCCGGGAAGTCGCTGCGCGTCGCGGGGACGCCCGTTCCCGAGCCGATGCTGGTGGTCGTCGACGCGGGGGAGGCGCTCCTTCTCGAGGCCGCGGATTCGCCGGTCGAGTTGCTCCTGCTCCAGGGAAGGCCCATCGGCGAGCCGGTCGCGCAGTACGGCCCGTTCGTCATGAATACGCGCGCCGAGCTGCAGCAGGCGTTCGCGGACTACCAGCGAACGCAGTTCGGCGGGTGGCCCTGGGGGGCGACGGATCCGGTGAATGGGCGGGAGGAGCGGTTTGCCCGGCAGCCGGATGGGTCCGTGGAACGGCCCTCGGGAATTGCGGGACGGTAGCTCAAGGCGTCGTCTGGCGTCGTGCCGGATAACTGGGAGCGAGTGCCGGATTGGCCCTGGCGTTATCGGATGGCCCGGGGCGATTTTCCTTCGCGTTCAGGCGCTTGCCGTTGACCTGTTTCCTCACAGGGAACAGAATTGAGGCGTTATCAATCAACGGGCTTGGCTTATCGGTGGTTATGACCCCGAACGCCTGTCGCCCCAATACTAGTTAGAAGGTGCCGTGAACATCATCGCCATCGCCAGCATCGTCATGATCGTCGTCGGACTGTTCATGGCAGTGCTGTGGTCGGAGTTTGGCGAAGTTGTGCGCTGGGTTGGCGTTGGCGCGCTCGGTGGCGGACTCCTTCTCCTGGTAGGCGCCCTGACGGTGAGACTGTTTGGTCCGTCAGGGACAGTTGCCGGCAAGGACCTCATTGCCGACGTGTCGCAGTACGGTGATGCGCCCGCCGACGGTGATCATTGAATGAAAGCGGCACCTTCTAACAAATCGTTCGAGCGGCCGGTGGTGCAGCGTGGGCCGCGTCTGACCGCGGCCGAGGCATCGTGCCGGGCCGCTCAACTTCATCGTTAGGCGTCATTGCGCGGAAGCAGGAACCGTCCATGACCGAATCACAAAAGAAGAAGTGCCACGCCATCATTCATAGTCATGCGGCGGCGGCAGCGGCGGGCAACGTACCTCCTGTGCCCGGACTTGGCGTAGCTGTCGACATGGTGACAATGACAACAATGACCATGGCACTATGCACCGTATTCGGCGGCAATATTTCTCATGAGGCCGCAAAAGCCCTTTCCATTGCCACACTGAAGAACACGCTGTTGAAGCAGCCCATCCGCACTCTTGCGAGAGAATTGTCGAAGCTTGTTCCTGGCCTTGGGCAAGTCGTGGCACCTAGCATCAGCGTCGTGATGCTCGAAGCTGCGGGCTGGGTTCTGGCCAAGGAGTTGGAAGCACAGTTCCCTCGCCCTCCTGTCAAGCGAGTCGCGGCTGTCCAAAGGAAACGACTGCGGAAAAGCAATGACGCCTAACAATCCGTTCGAGCGGCCGTGTGTCGCAGGTGGGCCGCGTCTGGCCGCGGCCGAGGCATCGCGGCCGGCCGCTCAACTCAATCGTTAGATGGCAGCTAAGAACGACCGTGGCGAAATGAGCACCTAAGCGCATGTACTTCGACCTCATTGGCGAGATCACGCACGCGGAGACCTTCGCCACTGGGTCTGGCATTCGTGAACTCGGTCGACTTCGGAAGCTCTATGGCCGCGGTCGCTGGAGAAAGCGGAAGGGCATTGCCCAGGTTCGCCTCGGTGATGGGACTGTCCGGCGTGCTGAGGTACACTGGTACGAAGCGACGGGCATTGGCCGCCGAGAACTGAAGATCAAGCGACTCCTTGACTGAAACCTATGGCCTCGCATCCGACGAAATTTGTGATTTGCCTCCGGAACAAAGGCTTCGAGGCCTCGCTTGAGCCCCTGAAGATCTATCGCCATCTCTTGGACCGTGACGCGGAGAAGCACAAGCTCATTCGCGTCGTTGACGAGTCTGGAGAGGACTACCTTTTCCCGGCAAGTTTCTTTAAGCCTATTGAGCTTCCTCAGCCAATTCGCCGGGCAATTCGGGCAGCCATCTAACAACGCGTTCGAGCGGTCCGTGGGCCGTCGTGGCCGCGTCTCGCGCGGCAATGCGGTCGGTGTGCGGCCGCTCAACTCAATCGTTAGGGGCTTACAACGTAGGGATGCATCATGCGATTTGTTGCCATCTTCGAAGATACTCCCGCCATGGCACTCGTTCGCCGTGACCGAGAAGAAATGCACATCGAATACCTGCGGACGCACTGCGACGAAATCGTCATTGGCGGTGGGCTTCGCGAGCAACAGGGAGGCCCCTTCGTTGGTGGCCTGTGGGTACTCGAAGTTGCATCAAGGGAGCGCGCCGTTCAACTCGTCGAAGGCGACCCGTACTTCCAGGCCGAGAGGCGGCCATACAAGTTGCATGTTTGGGGCAAGGCACTACCCGATCGGCAGGTAGTCTTGTGATTGCCATCGCCCCTAACAATGCGTTCGAGTTGTCCGTGGTGCAGCGTGGGCCGCGTCTCGCGCGGCCAGGCGGTCGGCGGCC
>CAYXEY010000765.1:0-2645 GCA_964464105.1 uncultured Planctomycetaceae bacterium | reverse complement strand
CGTGGCGGTATTCGTGTTTTGGAAATTTTCCGGACAGGGTTTCCTGCTCAACGGTCGTCGTGAATTCCACGTGCCGCTGCTGGGGGTGCACAACGCCGTGAATGCCCTTGCAGCTGTTGCGGTGGGCACACGGTTGCGCATGACCGAGGAGGAGATCGCCGCGGGACTGATGTATGTGAAGCCGGCGAAGATGCGGCTGGAGTCGGTGGACTGCGGCGAGATCAAACTGATCAACGATGCCTACAACGCCAATCCTGCGAGCGTGCGGGCGGCGTTGGCGGTGCTCGATGAGTTCAGCGGGGCGGCCCGCAAGGTGCTTATCCTCGGCGACATGCGCGAACTGGGCGCTGCCTCGGAGCGCGAGCACACCGCGATCGGTCGCGAGGCCGGACGAAGCACGGCCCAGGTCATCATGGCCGCCGGCAGCTTTTCGCGGTTCGTCGCCGATGGCGCGGCCAGCGTGGCCGGCACGACCAAGCGCGTGTATTCCTTCCAGAATGTGCCCGCCCTTGCAGAGCGACTTGAATCGCTGATTGAGCCCGGCGATCTCGTGCTATTAAAGGCCTCGCGGGCCGGGAAGTTTGAGCAGTTGATTCCGAAATTGGATGAAATCGGACGGCGCGTGCCGGCCCGTGCATAAGACAGTTGACGATTTGAGCGCCGGGCGTCGCTTGTTCAAGGGACGGCCGGCCACGCCGTGATATACCACCTGCTCGAACATTTCTATCCGGGTAATTACGGATACCAGAACGCGCTCTTTCGCGGCAGTCTGTCCATACTTTTCGCGTTTACGTTCGTCTGGCTGCTAGGACCACGAGTCATCAAGTTTCTGATGCTCAAGAGGCTTGGCGACATTCCTGATTTTGACCACAAGGGTCTCAACGAGCTGACCAAGCACAAGGCCAACGTGCCCACCATGGGCGGCCTGCTCATCATGTTCGCCGTCGCCGCCTCAACGATTCTGCTCTCCAATCTGCAGACCTTTTACATTCACCTCGCGCTATTCTGCCTCGTCTGGCTGGCCACCATCGGCGCCTGGGATGACTGGCTCAAGCTCACCCGCAAGGGCAAGGATCAGTCGCGCGACGGTCTGAAGTTCTATCAGAAGCTGCTGCTGCAATTCGGCCTCGGTGTGCTGCTCGGGTTTTACATCTACAAGCGCGGCGTTCACAACGAGGAAATCCTCAATACGTTCCGCGTGCTGATCCTCCCCTTCGTCAAGGATCCGATCACGCTGTCCGTACCCGCGTTCATTTTCATCACCATCATCGTGGTCACCGGCACGTCGAACGCGGTCAACCTGACCGATGGCATGGACGGACTGGCTGCGGGATGCACCGCGATGTGCTGCTTTGCCTTCATGGTGCTGGCCTGGATCGCCGGCGATGGACGAATTGCGTCGTATTTGCTTGTGCCCTATGTGCCCGAGGCGGGCGAACTGTCCGTTCTCTGCGGCGCGATGATGGGGGCCTGTCTCGGATTCCTCTGGTACAACTGCCATCCGGCGCAGGTCTTCATGGGCGATACCGGTTCGCTGCCGCTCGGCGGACTGATCGGCTTCGTGGCCATTGTCATTCGCCAGGAGGCGATGCTCCTGCTGGTGGGCGGCGTGTTCGTCATGGAGGCCCTGTCGGTCATGCTTCAGGTGGGGTACTTCAAGGCGACCGGCGGCAAGCGGATCTTCCGCGTGGCGCCGATTCACCATCATTTTCAACTGGGTGGCTGGACGGAGACGCAGGTGGTGACGCGATTCTGGATGCTGGCGGCCCTGTTTGCGGTGCTGGCCCTGGCGACTGTGAAGGTGCGATAGAGCTCCGGGCTTCGGTCCGGCTGGTTTGATCCGCGCGGCGATTATTGCGCAACGGCATCGGATGCCGATTGAATTGCATGGAGGCTTCCTTGGTTTCGTCCCCCGAAAGCAGACCCTCGATGTGCAGCACGACGATCTCGCTCGTCGCGGCAGCGCTGCTGGCCCTGGGCGTGGTGATGGTCTTCTCGGCGGGGGCGAACCTTTCCGCGCCGCCGGTCACGGAGAACCCGCTGAAGAACCCGGCCGTTCGCCAGGCGGGTTTCACGCTGGTCGCGTTGCTCACCATGCTCAGCGTCGGCTTGATCCCGTATCACTTCTGGCGGATTCGCAAGCGTGCCTGGTTTCAGCCATCAATTGTGCTCACCCTGGCGACGATTGCGTTGCTCGTAGCCGTGCTGATTCCCGGCATCGGCGAACGCCGCAATGGAGCGCTGCGCTGGCTCTCGATCGGACCCTCCAGCCTCGGGCTTGGGTTCCAGCCGTCGGAGCTGGGCAAGCTGGCAGTCGTGGTGTGCACCGCGGCGCTGTGCGCGCGGATGAAGTCGCGGCTGGAACACTTCTGGACCGGCGTATTGCCGGTGCTTGTCTTTTTAGGCGTGATTGCCGGACTGGTCGGCAAGGAGGACTTCGGCACGGCGGCCCTGCTGCTGGCCGTCGGCGGGGGCATGCTGGTCGCATCGCGGGCCAAGCTGTGGCACCTGGCGTTATGCGCTTTGCCCGCGATTCCCGCTGTGGCCTACATGGCGCTTTCCAAGAGTTACCGCGTCGAGCGGCTCATGTCGTTCATGCATCCCGAGAATGATCCGGGCGGCAAGGGCTATCACCAGATTCAATC
>CAYXEY010000764.1:0-2651 GCA_964464105.1 uncultured Planctomycetaceae bacterium | reverse complement strand
CAGACTTCTTTCTCCGCGAGGGCCTTCAATACATCATAGCGCCGAGCCGCGAGTCATTTTTTCTTCGCGGCACAGCACTGCTTATATTTTCGGCCGCTGCCGCAGGGGCAGGGGTCATTCCGACCCGGTGTCTCATTTTCTTTTCGAATGGTTTCGGGGGGCGGCGGCAATGGCGCGTCATCCTCGCCAGGCAGGGCCTTGCGATGAAGCTCTTCCTTTTCGCGCTTCCGCTCGAAGTGCTTTCCGAAATTGTCGTTCTTGGCCATGGGTCATCCTCCCCTTCGAGGTCGGCTGCAGGTAAGCCGTACGGAAAGATTATATCGGCGAAAAGTGCGTGTAGTTCCCCCGCCGATTCGCGGCAAAGTCCGGGACAGCAGTGACGCCTTATAGGCGCGGAAGTTGCGCCCGAATTCCGGGCTGACCGGACACGACGCGGGGACAGAATTCTCGCCCGTCCTGCCGATAACCACCCCAGCAGTAGCGCGCCCGATGCGCCGTTCGGATGGGCCGCGCCAAGGAGCCATTCCATGCAAATGAATCGAGTCGGCGTCAGTCTTCTGGGCTTCTGTGTCGCGCTCGGCGCGGCCTGCGAACGAAAGCAGCAGACCCAGATGAACGCGCCTCCGCAGGGTTATGCGCCGGAGCATCCCTCCAGCACAGACTATTTTGCCTATCACAACGACCAGGGCATGATGGCGGACATGAGCATCTCCGACATCCACTTCATTCCGCACAGTGCTGATCTCTCCGGCACCGGTGTCGCGCGACTGGAGCGCTATGCCGAACTGCTCGCCAACAGCGGCGGCACTCTGAATTACGACACGGGGTCGGGTGACATGATGCTGGTCGAGCGCCGCATGGCCACGGCCGAGGCCTACCTCGCCAAGTGCATGCCGCAGTCCAAGCGCGTCGACATCGTGCTGGGCATGCCGGGCGGACCGGGCATGCGCGCCAAGGAATCGATCGCCGGGCAGAACATTGCTCAGCAGCCCGAAGATCGCGTCCGGGCCTATCGCCTGCAGGAAAAGCTGACCCGGTTCAATCAGGGAGGCAACTAAGTGAAGACACGCATCTGGATGATCGCGGCCCTGGCGCCGGTGGCAGCCGGATGCAATCAGCCGGCAGCCGACTGGCATAACTGGTTCGGAGCCGCAAAACAGACTCCCGTCGACGATCGCACCGAGGCGGCCAGGCATGCTGACGAGGCCAAGCCCGAGCCGCCGCCGAACATCCTGCCGTCCACTTACATCGCAGCAGGGCGGATGCTCGAATCGAACGGAGACATGGGCGGGGCGATTCAGCAGTATGAGAAGGCCATTGCGGGCGATCCCAACGCAATCGAGGCGTACAGTCGGCTGGGCGTGGCGTGGCAGCGGCTCGGCAAGTATCCCGAGGCCGAACGAGCCTTTCAGCGCGGTCTGGGCATTCAGCCCAGGGCGGCGTACCTGCACAACAACCTCGGTTACTGCTACATGCTGCAGAAGCAGTATGACAAGGCCCAGGGCTCATTCAAGGCGGCCATCGACATCAACCCCGAGTTCAAACGCGCCCGCATGAATCTGGCCATGGCGCTGGGTCGCATGGGGCGATTGAACGAAAGCCTCGCAGCCTTTCAGCGCGTGCTCACGCCGGACTCAGCGAATTACAACGTGGGCGTGATCTGCCTGCAGCAGAATCGGAATGAAGACGCGCGGCGATTCTTTGCGCAGGCCCTGGCCATCAACCCTGCCTGCCCCGGCGCCCGCGAGAGTCTTGAGCGGCTGCAACAGCCGCGGACTGTCGTTATGCCGGCTGCCGCGCCCGAGCACAGGGGCCCGGCCACGTACACGCTGACCGCCGATGGCTTGCAGCCGACTGTGGCCACCTCAACTGATGAACCCGGCGCGATGCGTTGAGCGAATCAGAGTTCGCTGCAACGCCACTGATTGCGGTAAATCACGTAGACGCGATTCTCTGATCAGGGCTTGCGGGCCACGATGTCGATGACCGGGGGCGTGGCGAAAAATCCACCGGGATCTTTTTCACGGGCGGCCCAATCCGTGTTGAAGTCGGCGAGTTCTTCAGCCGTCATGAATCCCAGGTCCACCAGCATCGGCAGGAAGTTCTTGAAAAACGAATCGGGCCACTGCCAAAGCGGCTCGTGTGGACGCGCGATGCGGACGATCGGCCGCAGGTGCGGCACACTCATCCCGTGTTTGGCCAGCATGCTGGGCAACCGCGAGCCGATGTCAGAGTCGCCGCCGCGCTTCACCCAACTCTCGTGCACGGCCTGGAAGGCGCGCGTGAAGGCGGCGCTCGGTGGGCCGAGTTGCACGCCGCGGTAGTGGAAATAATCCTGAATCGCGAACACGCCGCCGCCGCGCAGGGCGGAAATTACGCCGGCGATGACGGCATCTGGATCTGGCACGAAGCAGAGCACCCAGCGGGCGTATGCAGCGTCGGCGACCGCCGCCGCGATGGGAAGCCGCTGCACATCGCCGACATGCGTCTCAATATTGTGCAGACCCGCCTCTGCGGCGCGAACTCGAAGGTGTTCGACAAATCGCGCCGACTCATCAATTGCAATCACGCGACCCGATGGCCCGACTCGGCGGGCGAGGTCGAGCGTGGCGAAACCGGGGCCGCAGCCGACGTCGAGCACGGTCATGCCC
>CAYXEY010000763.1:0-2657 GCA_964464105.1 uncultured Planctomycetaceae bacterium | reverse complement strand
AAGATGAACACGAATTCGCCGGTGGCGACCTTCAAGCCTTCTTCAAGCGCCCCGGCCTTGTAGCCCACGCGATTGGTGCGATGCAGGTACGTCACCGGATGGCCCAAGGCCCGCATGCGGTCGCAAGTCTCGCGGGCAATATCGACGGTCTCATCGGTCGAATCATCCAGCACCTGGATTTCGAGCCGGTCGCGCGGATAGTCGATCTTGCAGGTCGCCTCAATGATTCGCCTTGCGACAAACTGCTCGTTGAACATGGGCAATTGAATGGTGACGCGCGGGCGCTCCCGGAAGCAGGCGGTCTTGCGCGGCACGTTGCGGCGGTACTTGTAATAGAGGTACACCAACTGATAGCGGTGCAGCCCGTAGACCGCTAAAAGCAGACAAACGCCGATATGGCAGCAAAGCAGCGTGTATTGAAGTGTGGTTCCGTCACCCATGGGGTCGGTACAATCTCACTGGCAACGCGAGTTGGAGTCGTGCCGAATGGCCGGCAAGCGACTTGCCGGGCCGGTTCGCTCCAATCGAGAGGGGAGCCATGCTCAATTCGAGGGATGATTGCGTTCGATCGATGCGATTATTTCCCAACACCTTTGAGCACCTGGGCCGCGATGATGATACGACTTCGCGAAGACGACTGTCAAACATCCGACATTATCGGTCAGGATAACGAAAGCCCGTCGCGATCACGCCGTTCTTTATGGGCAACAATCGGCGAGATACACAAATTGCCAAGCGTCCTCAGTGGATATTCTAGTCAAAATCAACACAGCTCCAACGAAATTCCGGGATGAGCCCTGGCGTTGGGATACGCTGCAACGGATTGTCATTACAGCAGTTATGGCGTCGGAGTTGAGAATCGACTAAGGTTGCGTCACCCCGGGAGAGTTGGAGAGCATGACCGCCCCTTTGTTAGCCGCAAACCAGGTCCGCGTGGATTACGGTAAGACCACGGCCTTGCGCGACTTCAACCTGACCATGGAAGGGGGGCACCTGCTCGGTTTGATCGGTCCAAATGGGGCCGGCAAGACCACCTGCATGCGGGCCATCGCCGGTCTGTTGCCCATCGCGGCGGGAGAGGTCCGCGTGTTCGGCGAAACCGTCGAACCGGGCAACACGGCAACGCTCGCACAAGTCGGCTTCGCCCCGGATACGCCGCCCACCTACGACGACATCACTGTCGAGTCGTTTCTGCGTTTTGTCGGCAAGGCCTACTCGCTTCGAGCCACGTTGATCGAGGAGCGCATCGACCATTGGCTCGAGCGGCTCTGGCTTTCTGACAGACGTAAATCAAAAATCAAGTCGCTATCGCGCGGCATGAAGCAGCGCCTGACCGTCGCGCGTACGCTGCTACCTGATCCGCCGCTCATTTTGCTTGACGAGCCGGCTGCCGGACTGGACCCGGCGGGTCGCGTGGAGTTCCGGGCCACCCTGGGCAGCCTGCGCGACTCGGGCAAGGCCTTGATCGTCAGTTCGCACATCCTCGCCGACCTGCACGAGTATTGCACGCACATCGCCATCATGGAGGCCGGGCGCATCCGTCAGTCCGGCACGGTGGCCCAGGTCATCGGCGGCAGCGATGACAACCGCTGCCTGTATGACTTGCGACTATCGCGCGTGAGTCCGGATGCGCCGGCCGTGCTCGCGGAGATGCGCGGCGTGTCGGCTGTGAAAATAGATGGACGCATGATTACATTCGAGTTTGACCACGACGACGAAGCGGCGGGGCTGCTCCTGCGGTCGCTGATCGAACGCGGCTTGCCGGTCGCGCGATTCACCGCCAAGGACCGCGACCTGGAGCACGCCTACCTGCGGACCGGAATCAAACAGGTTGACTGATCGAAGGAAGAAGCATGTTCTCCAATCCCATTGGCTGGGTGCAGGTTCAGATCATGGGTGGCTTCCGCAAGCTGCTCGTGGTCGCGGGCGTCTACGGCGTGCTGGTCACGGTCATCCTCTTCATCGCCTATCGAGCCTATGCGGTGGAATGGGATCCCAGCGTCACGCCCCGCTTCGCCTCGGGCGCACTCCTGGTGCTCACCATGGTGCAGCTGACGATCCTGTTTTTTCTGTCGGCGGCGGCCATCAAGAAGGCGATCTTGCGGGATTTCACCACCAACATGATCACCTCGCATCGCAACACCGGCATCACCGGCCCGGTCGCGGTGTGGGGCTACCTGACCGGGCCGACCTGCCAGGTTGCAATGCTGACAGCGGTCAATTTCTTCATAAGAGTCGTGATCTCCATCCTCGACGGCCCCGCCATCAGTCCGCTAGCGCCGGTCGTATTGCTGATCATCTTCCTCTGTCCGGCGGTGATGCTCTTCAATCTCGACGTGCTGGTGGGCCTCAGCACGCGCGGGGCAATGGTGATCACGCCGATCGTGGCGATGTTCAACATCTTCGGGGCCTTTCGGCTGATGGATCTTTGCCCGGGGCTGGCCCTCCTGCTTTTCTCCGTTGAGCCACGACAAATTTCGCAACTTCAATCGGCAGACGCCATTGTGGAGCGATGCGTGGCCATGCTCTTTCAGTTGGGATTTGCGTGGACGTTTTTCCTGGCCGCCGCGCGCAAATTCACCCGCGACGATGTTTCCGGCTTCAACGAAACGCTGGCGTTCTGCGTGCTTGCGCTGGCCACGTTGCTCGGCGCGGTC
>CAYXEY010000762.1:0-2661 GCA_964464105.1 uncultured Planctomycetaceae bacterium | reverse complement strand
AGAGCGCCCGAAGACACTCAGCAGCAACAAGCGGCGCGAGTACCGGAACAATTGCTATCCGCCGAGCAGTTCGGTGCGTTGGTGGGTGCAGTGTGTCACGGCCCGCTGGAGCGAATTCCATGGCGGACAGCTATCCGGCTCATACGCGATTCCCTGAAGGCCAATTGGACCTCACTGGTACTTCGCCCCGCATCGACGATCGCGCCTGCCCAGCTCATTCGTGATGGGGGTGAAGGTGCGGAACTCTTTGTCATGGGGGATCTTCACTTCGAGATGTTCTCTCTGGATCGAGAATCCATCATTTTTCGCTCCGAGCGGGTCATTACCATCGACGAGACGGTTGATATCAACAGATGGAAGCATAGCCAGTTCTACAAGAAGTGGGTTGAGCCGTACGGTATCCGGTACATCGTCAGCATGGATGTCGTAGCACAGGACGGTGCGGACTGCAGGTTGATGGCCACGCGGGGGCCGGAGGCGGAAGACTTCTCTGCGGAAGACAAGGCGCGTCTGCTCGCCTTGCACCCTTATTGGCGCAGTGCCCTAAATTTGCACTCGCAACTGGGCCACAACGAGGCAGAACGGCAGATTTACTCGAGCGCGGTCGAAAGGCTGCTAGTCGGAACAGTCGTCATTGACGGGGCCGGGAAAATCATTCGAAGCAACACGACGGCGAAGGAGATTCTCGCCGAGGCAGACGGCCTGCTCGTACGCCAAGGCATCTTGAGGGCCGAAATTCCGGGGCACGACAATAACTTTCAGCAGATGATCGCAGCAGCATTGGAGTCGACATTGCAGCAATCGCGTGACCCGCACGCGACGTCGCTGCCGCGCGGATCAGGGCGACCGAACCTGAATCTCCTGATTCAGCCGATAATGCATCGGCAATTGGCGAGCGGTAATCAGCTCCCTTCGGTGGCTATCTTCATTCGCGATCCGACGAGACATCCTTCACCCTCGTCTGAACTTCTGCGGCAGGTATTTGGATTGACCACCGCTGAGGCAATGCTGGCATTGCTGCTCGTGAACGGACGAACACTCGATGAGGCGGCACAGCGGCTCAATATCCGGAAAAATACAGCGCGCGCGCAACTGCGCTCGGTCTTCAACAAGACCGGCGCCCGCCGCCAAGCAACGTTGATGCATATCCTCATGAGTAGCGTGGCAGCGATCAGCTAGAAACCAGCTCGAGATTGACGCCGGCTCCCCATGGCACATGCTGCCGCAGTCCTGCCCCGACTACGAAGTCGCGCAGGAGCGCTGGTTATTGGTTCGAAACCTACTGGAGACAACGTTCATGAAAATTACTGGACCAACGGCCCTTACGGCCGGGGAAATCGACCAGCTGATGGATGAAGCATGGATCGTCAGGTTAGCCACCTCAGGACCACGCGGGCGGATCAACCTGACTCCACTTTGGTACTGTTGGGCAGGAGGGCGAATTTACGCGTATACCCGCGGGCGCAAGATTTCAAACCTGCGCCGACAGCCGCGTTGCACGATGCTTGTCGACCGAAATGAGAAATACCCCGAGCTGAAGGGAGTCATGCTCGAAGGCCGCGCAAGCGTCTTGGAGACCGTCAACGATGAAGAGACGGACGGCTACTTAGACTCGATCGTTCGTGACCGGATAGGCCGCAAATACCAGGAGGGTGGATTCGGTACGTCACGGAGCACTCGAAATAGCAGTACCGCCATGGGTGCAGACTGGCGCTGGATAGTGTTCACGCCGGAACAGGGTTTCAGTTGGGACAATAGCAAGGGCATAAGACAACAGCGCATACGCGACATCGGGAAGGCCTATGCACAGTCTGAACGATAAGGTCGCACTCATCACAGGAGGCGGCCAAGGCGTGGGCCAAGGCATTGCGCTCGCACTCGGTTCGGCGGGTGCACGTGTGGCATTGCTGGGGCGCACACTCCACAAACTCAAGGAGACCCGACAGAGCATCATCGCACGGGGGGGCGAAGCCGTAGCGATTGTCTGTGACGTCAAGATTGAGCAGTCACTGGCCGAAGCGGTACGCGCGGTCATCAGCCAGTACGGATCCATCGACATTCTCGTGAATAACGCACAGGAAGTACCCAGCGGACGACTCCTGGACGTCACAGATGATCTCTTTGAAGCCGGGTGGCAGTCCGGTCCTCTGGCCGCCTTTCGCCTCATGAAGATGTGCCACCCGTATTTGAAGGGCGGCGGTTGCATCATCAACTTGGCAAGCTCGGCCGGGAAACACTGGGACGTTTCCGGTCAAAGCTGCTATGCCGCTGTGAAGGAAGCCCTGCGTCAATTGACTCGTGGTGCAGCCTGCGAATGGGGCCAAGACGGCATTCGAACTAACGCAATTCTTCCACTTGCCGAGTCGCCGGCCTTGCAACGATGGGCGGCGAAGCGGCCGGAGAAAGCAGCGGAATTCTTCAATCAAATCCCGGTGCACAGGTTGGGTGACAGCGAAAATGATATCGGCCGGTTTGTCGTCGCGCTCTGTAGTGACGATTGCCGTTATGTCAACGGACAGAGCATCGGCTTGGATGGTGGACAGGCATTTCTCGGCTGATCTTGCTGGGGCACGGTCCCGCATCACCGTAGTGACCGTAATACGCTTCGATGCCGAGGTAGGTCGAAGTCCCGCGCTGCCCGCGAAGACGGTACTCGCGGCG
>CAYXEY010000761.1:0-2666 GCA_964464105.1 uncultured Planctomycetaceae bacterium | reverse complement strand
TGATCTTGGCGACGGCGTGCGGGGTGTAGTACTCGGCGTATTTGCCGCCGCTGTCCTTGTTGTAATCCTTAATCAGGTACTCAAACAGGGCAGCGTAGAAGTCGTACTTCTGCGTGAAGATGCGCTCGAAGCTGAATTCCACCAACTTGTTAATGACGGCCCGACAGAAGGCGTCCCGTTTGGATGGATCAGTGATGTATTCGCTAACCCGGTCAAACAGGGTAACCTTGGCGCCGCCGTCGGTCTTGACCGCGAAGATATCGTTGTTGCTGATGGCGATGTCGCGCAGGGTGTCGTCGAACAACTTGGCGAATTCTGGTGCGTTCTGGCGGCCGAACAGGTGGGCGATGAAGTGCTCCGGCTTCAGCCGGGCGGTGTCCGGCCCCATCTGCAGCTGGAGCATTTCCAACTCGCCGCCGCTCAAGGCTGCGATGGCCTGTTCCCATTTTTCGTCCTTGGCCAACTCTGGCCGGATATTTTTGGCCTGGTAGGCGAACTTGTCGTTGAGGAACTTGTAGAGGAAGACCTGGGTGATGATCTTGAATTCGTTGCCGTCATTGCCGAGGCCATAGGCAGCACAGATGGCCTTGAGGCTGTCGATGAGTTGCCGGGTGCGTTGTTCAAATTCCTGCGTTACCACGCGCGTTCTCCTGTGCGGCTGCCCGTTCGGGAACCAGCAGTAAATTCATTCATGTATTCGGCCACGACCAGATGGTTGATGGTGCGGGAGGCATCTGGGGTGAGTTTGATTTTTTGGCGAGTCTGAAATTCGCCAATCACGAGCGGCATCATCATCCGCTCGAAGTAGCTTTCATTGGCCAGCAGTTGAGTGTTTTGCAGCACCTGCTCATCGGCTTGCTGCTTGAGGCCGGAGAGGGCTTCGCAAATACTCCGTTCGTTTGCCGTGACGATGCCGCGTTCTTGCAGGCGCTTGTGGATGCGGGTGTATTTGGCATCGCCCCGGTACTTGGCGCGGAGCAGGTTGTTCTGGCGGTTCAGTTCCTTGACCTTGTCGTGAATGGCATTGAGCGCGCCGATATTGGCTGTCATTTCCTCCTGGCTGACTTCGTTCAGCTTCTTTTTCTTGAACAGCCGTTCCAACTCTTCCTTGAGGGTGACGAATTTCGGGTCTTGCTGGTCGAAGTTGTGGGCCAGTGCTTCGCGGGTCTGCCGCAGGGTGTTCTTGAGTTTGTCAGCCAGCACCAGCTCTTCTTCTCTGATCTTGGTGAACATGAACAGCACGTCTTCCAGCGCGACGTTGATGAGGTTGCTGGTGTCGCTGCTGGATTCGATGCTTTCCTTCAGATTGAGCAGGTCAAGGTGGTTGCAGGTCTCGCGGTAAAGCTGGTTGAGCTTCTGAAAATCAAGCTGCTGCAGAAGCGCGTAGTCGCCCTGCAGACGGATCAGGTTGTAAAGATTGCGGGCATCGGCCAGAGCTTTCTTCAAAGCCAGCATGGTGGCGCGATCCTGAATCTGGCTGATCTGCCGCGAAAACTCCTCGGCGTTTTCGATGTTGAAGCTGAACAGGATGTCCTTGATCGCTTCGATTTCCTGTGCGATCTCCTCGGCAGACTTGAATAGGTTGGAGTAGTGCTCCAGTTCGTCGCCTAGCTCGGCTTGCAGTTCGTCGAAATAGGCCTTGTTGGTGGCGTCGAACTCCTTGCGGATGTCAGCAAAATCGACGACGTAGCCGTAGCGAAAATCCTTGTAGGGGCGGTTGACGCGGGTCAGAGCCTGGAGAAGGTTGTGCTTGCGGATCACGCGGCCGAGGTAGAGCTTCTTTAGCCGCCGGGCATCAAAGCCAGTGAGCAGCATGTTGTAGACGAACAGCAGGTCGATCTTGCCGGCCTTGAAATCCTCCACCCAATCTTTGCGCTCTTCCTTGCTGCCCACATCGTACATGATCAGCGCACCGCTTTTAGCCCTATTCTCAAGCAGGGTTCGTGCGGCGTAACTTTCGGGCTGCCGGGCAGCGATCAATGCCTGTGCCGAGTCGTTCGCTTCATAAGTGGGCTGTAGCTGAGCCACATAGATCTCACTGAAAATCTCGAACATCTGCCTGGCCTGCTCGGCGCTGTCGCAGATCACCATACCGCCAATAGTGGCGTCGTTCAGCGCGCTGCGGCTCTTCTCAAAGTCGCGGATGATGTAATCGAGCATCGGTTCGACAAAGCGCGGGTGCGCATAGATGAGCTTGCGATCGATATCGCCTTGTTGAAGCTCGACGGCTGCAAGCGTCTCTTGCAGTGAGAGCTTGTAGTTGGTGGCGATTTCTTCGCGGATCAGGCGCAGGGTGTAGCCGTCGGCGATGGAGGCGTTGTAGTAGTACTTGTGGATGTAATCGCCGAACAGGGCGCGAGAGTTGTAGTCGTCGCCCAAGAGCGGGGTACCGGTCAGGCCAATCTTGATAGCATTCTGGTCGGACTGGCTCAGGTTGGCGAGGAAGCTGCCCTTGGGGTTGTAGCTGCGGTGCACCTCGTCGAGAAAATAGACCCGCTGGATGTTGACATCGTAATCCTCAGCACGGACAACATCCGGATCGTCCTGGAACTTCTGAATATTGACCACGGTGATCTCCGGCTTGCCGGAGAGGTTGTGCAGGACCTGGGTCGCCTTGATGTCGCGGGCAAAGGCTTCGCGGGTATCGATAGTGTGCACCGTCAGGC
>CAYXEY010000760.1:0-2681 GCA_964464105.1 uncultured Planctomycetaceae bacterium | reverse complement strand
CGGCCGGCGAAGTCCGCCACGGGAATGAGTTGAAGCAGGAGATCATCGTCTTCGCAGGCCTTTCGGAGGCGATCGCCGCGAGAATCGCACTCTTGCAAAGTTTGCGGCTCAGGCCGCTGATCATCGACGCGGCACCCTGCGCCATGACCGAGAGCTTCGTCCGATTCCTGCGCCGGGCCGACGACATGCACGTGGTCAACGTCTTCCTAGACGTAGGATACAAAGCGACGTCAGTCGTCATCACGCACGGCGTGAACATCAACTTTCTCAAGGTGGTGGACGTGGGCGGCGAGCAGTTCAATCAGGCCGTGGCCGGGGCGCTCAACGTGACGCCGCAGGAGGCCGCGCGGCTGCGCGTTCGAATCATGCGTCAGGAGGGCGGACGGCGTGCCGACGACAAGTCCGCGGTGGCCGAGGAGATTTGCCTGGCCATCGGCGACGCGCTTCGCACATCCATTGAGCGGTTGAGCCGTGAGGTGCAGCTCTGCCTCCGCTACTTCGCGGTGACCTTCCGCGGGCAGCAGCCGGCCGCCATCACCTTCGTGGGCGGCGAGGCCCATGAGCCGCACCTTGGGAAGATCATCAGTGAATCGACTGACATTCCCTGCACGATTGGAAATCCGCTGCGAGGGCTGACCAATGCCGGTGCGGCCGGTGGGCCCGATCGGCGAACGTTGGCGCCGGCCTGGGCGGCTGCGGTGGGGCTTGCCCTGCACGATGCGCCCGCCCCCGAGCTGGACTATCGAACCGCCTACACGCGTGAAGAGGAGGCGGTGACCGCATGACGTGGCGCCGTGGAAGGGTATTTCGTTGACGAGAATCGACTTCATACCGATGGAGCACCACGAGGCCGGTCGCCGGCGGCGCATGATTCAATTGCGCTGCGTGGGCATTGGCGCGCTCGTGTTCGTGATGTGCATCTGGATCGGAGTGAATCGCCAGATGATCTCCTCGGCCCGGGCCATGATGCCGGAAATCGTTCAGCTTCAGCGGCAGATCGACATTCATCGCGGTCGTGTTGAGGAGATGTCGGCCAAGCGGGCGACGCTGGATGGCCGGCGCCTTTTCCTCGATCAGTTGCATCAGCGGATCAGCCTCGTGCCCATCCTGGCCGATATCAGCGATCGAATGCCGGAGACGGTTCTACTGACCAAGCTTTCGTTTAATCCCGAACTCCTCGGCAAGGATGACGATGATGGGCGCAAACAGGTGCCGGCGGCGGAAGCGAAGCCGCTTGTGCCGATCTCGACCGATGTAAACAAAAAACCTCAAAACGCCGCGGAGCCGCCGCCGGTTACGAGCGTTTCGATCGTGACCATCAGCGGCGTGGCACGGACGGTTCCCGACATTCTCACATTTGCCGAGGCGCTGGAACGCTCCAAGCTACTCAATCGCGTGGAAATGCAGATCGGCGATCTTGGCGTTTGGGCCGGCAAGCGGGTTCAGCAATTCGTGGCCAGGTGCGCCCTCGTACCACAGGCGCGGAGCAAGAAATGAGCCCGATGCGATTGAACGTCCTGTTTGTCGCCATCGTGACCGTCCTGACCGGAGGATTCACGGCGGGAGTCCTTCTGCCCGGACTCCGCGAACTGGGCAATGCCCGGAAGGAAGTCACCGACGCCGCGGACCGCACGCGCCAGGCCCAGGTGTCGGCCGGCGAGGAATCGGCGGTTTACCAGGCGATTCTGGATTTGGAGCGGGAACTGACCGAGTCCCGACGTCATGTTCCGGCCGAGCGCCAATTCGGCGAGTTCTTGAACACGGTTTCAGAGGCCCTGCGCTCGCTCGGCGTGGTCGACTACGAGCTGCGCCCTTTGACGGAACGCGCGCTGGCACCGACAGATCTCGCCACGGCCAATCCCGCGAAGGTGCGAGCCTTCGTTCTGCCGGTGCGCGTGAAGATCGTGTGCTCATTTCGAACCGCGTTCGAGTTTCTCGAGAAGCTGAGCAGCATGCCCCGGCTGACGCGCATCGCGGCAATTGAAATCGACGGAGTCGACTCGCGATCCCCGCGAGTCGAAGTTCAGTTGCTGATTGAGACATTTTATTGTCCTGAAGACACAGAAACGGCGAGCGCCGGTCCGCAGGAGACCCGCATATGATGGCGCGCCTCAATCCATTAATCACGCGGTTCAAGGCCGAGCTCGCGGCCGACAAGAAACGCGCCGCTGTGCTCGGCGTGCTGATGCTGGTGTTTTTGGTTGTGTTCGGCCGGTTGCTGTTGAAGGGCGGTGGGTCGACACCAGTGGCCGCGCAGGCGTCCG
Organism: uncultured Planctomycetaceae bacterium; assembly: GCA_964464105.1. GTDB lineage: Bacteria > Planctomycetota > Phycisphaerae > UBA1845 > UTPLA1 > CAYXEY01. The sequence continues at coordinate 417 of CAYXEY010000760.1, read as the reverse complement.
TCGTTGCAACCGTCACTCCGACAGGCCCCGTCACATCTGATACGGGCAATGCTACCGGCGCAGTGGTTCCCAGCGTGCGCCCTTCACTTGAAGCGGCGCCGACAGTTGAACCGATCTCCGCCGGTCCGGCTCCTTCAGCCGAGGCTCCGCCGCCGGCAGCAGTCGCAGCGCCGCTCAAGCCGGTCGAGATCGAACCCGGTCCCAAAACCATGAGGCGTGATCTCTTTGCATCATCGGCCTGGTCGTCATTTCCGTCGGTGCGCAAATCCAGTTCAACGCAGCCGGCATCAGATGAGAAGACCGAGGAGGGCTTTTGGGGCCGGCTGGCGGCGGGTCTTTCCGAGCATGGCCATGCACAGCGCGATGAGATTCTGAGGATCGAGAAGCTCGCGCAGGATTTGCGCCTTCAAGCCACCA
>CAYXEY010000759.1:0-2692 GCA_964464105.1 uncultured Planctomycetaceae bacterium | reverse complement strand
TATCCGCTCGATCACCACCGCACCAGCGGCTTCAAGGAAACGCTCAAGGAGTGCACCGAACTCCTATCCTATGTATACCAGACCAAGAGCAAGCCGCTCGTGATGACCGGCAGCGGCACCTCGGCCATGGAGGGCGCGATCCTCGGCTGCTGTAAACCCGATGCAAAGACGCTGGTTTGCCACTCCGGCAAGTTTGGCGAGCGCTGGGCCAAGATCCTGAAGCGCTTCAAACTGCCGCATGTTGAATACAAGCTGGAGTATGGTCACGGCTTCAAGGCCGAGGGCGTTGCTCAACAGCTCAAGGCCAATCCCGATGTAAAGGCGGTCATTCTCGTTCACTCCGAAACCAGCACCTGCGCGGTCAGCGACTGCGAAGGCATCGGCAAGGCCTGCAAGGCGGCGGGGGCGCTGCTGCTGGTTGATGGCATCACGTCGATCGGCGCGATTCCATTCAAGATGGATGACTGGGGTGTGGATGTCGCGGTGACCGGCTCGCCAAAGGCGCTCATGCTGCCCCCGGGGCTGGCCTTCGCGGCGGTGAGCGATCGGGCCTGGAGCGTGATCGATTCGCACGAGTCGCCGGCGTTTTACAATTGTCTTAAGGCGTATCGCAAGAGCCAGGCTGACAGCGATGTGCCGTGGACGCCGAACAACCAACTCGTTCGCGGACTGCGGTTCACGCTCCGGCAGATCAAGGCTGAGACCATCGAAGGCGTATGGAAGCGAACGGCGGCCCTCGCCCGCGGTACGCGCGCGGCGGCCGAGGCCCTCGGCCTGACGCTTTATGCCGCCGATCCGGTGGATAGCGTGAGCGGCATCAACCTGCCGGCCGGGGTGGATGATGACAAGTGGCGGAAGGGCCTGCGGTCCAAGCACGGAATTCATGTTGCTGCCGGCCAGGGTGAGCTGAAAGGCAAGATGATCCGGCTCAATCACATGGGGTATGTGGACGAGGTGGACACTGTCGGTGCGATCGCGGCCATGGAATGGGGCTTGGCGGAGCAGGGCTATCGATTCAAGCTGGGGGCGGGCGTCTCAGCCTTCATGTCCGGTCTCCTTCAGTAGATAGACTAGTCAGTTGAACCGGCAGCCGGTTTTTGCTGTGATTTCAGGCCACCCACGGCCCTCGTTTGATTGACTTCGCGCGCGCGATTGGATTAAGGTGCAATTGCTCAGGTCCGATCAAATCGCTCGCCATTTTGCATGGCATTCGTTCTGGGTGATTGGACCTTCGGAGTAAGGGCCGCTCGACGTTGAAGATAGACGCGCCAAGGGGACTATTATCGGGCTAAGCCCTTGGTGTCTGTGGGCGGATTGAGGCAAACTGGGTGCCGGGATCCATCATGACCCGGCGAAGAGGGCAACCAACTCATCAATTAGACGATCGTCGTGTTTAGTGCGGATGGGTCGCGCCGAGTGCGGGCCTGCCTGTGCGGCGCGGCGTATCGTTCGCAATCAAAAAGCTCTGTGTGGGGCCGGGCCTCCGATCAATGGCGACGACCCGCATAGCCGCGCTTTGAGTGAAGCGCAGAATAAGTGATCGTCGAACCGTGCTGGAGAACACGCCATGCAGTCCAGGTCTCGAATCAAGGTGTCACTTTGTCTGGGTCTTGTCTCACTGACCGGGTTAGCCACCCAATCAGCCACGGCCGCGGGACCGATTGTAATCAGTCAGCTCTTCGGCGGCGGCGGTCAGATCGCGGCGGGTCCGAACGGCGACTTCGTAGAGATCTTCAATCGATCCTGCGTGGCCGTGAATCTCGACGGCTATTCCGTTCAGGTGGCGGGAAGCGTGAGCAGTTCGACCTGGTCTGTCGTCCAGCTTCCCAATTTCCAATTGGATCCCGGCAAATACTATTGTATTCGCCTGACGACGACCGCGGTCGGCACCGCTTTTCAGCACGATCAACTGGCCGGACTCGCCGCTGGCGACCTGATGCTGGCCAACTCCGGCAAGGCCGCCATCGTGCTGGGAAATACGGCCCTCAACGTGGCGTGTCCGCCATTGGCAAGCGTTGTGGATTTCGTCAGGTTCGAAAACGTTTCCTCTGTGTGTACCGAGGGCAACAGCCTTGCCACCGCCGGCGCGCTGACCGGGTCGGGTCGCGGCCCCTCGCGACGGCTGGACGTCGATGCCGACGGTGTCGGCGACGGCTGTCAGGATACCGACAACAATTCGGCTGACTTTGTGATTGACGCTCAACCCTGCGTTCCCCGCAACAACGCTACACCGGCCAACAACTGTCCGGGCGCGCCTGTCTTCGGCGGCTGCACTCTCGAATCCGGTCCCTGCATCGTCACCGCCAATGCGGCTGCCTGCGCACAGCTGGGTGGCAACTATCTGGGTGATTGCACGCCTTGCGTGGCGCCCCAGGCCTGCTGTCTGCCGACCACGCCCGTCACCTGCGTCGTGCAATCTGAACAGGAATGCGCTCTCGACGGCGGCGTCTTCAATCCCGGCAGCTTCGCGTGCCCGCCGACGACTGCGTGTCCGGTGCTGGGCCGATGCTGCTCGCCGGATGGCACCTGTGTGGTGACCTTTGAGGTGAATTGCCAGTCACCGAACATCTACGCCGGCAACGGCACAAATTGCAATGGCACCCCGTGCCAGGGCCGTTGCTGCGGTCTGGATGGCAGTTGCAACGTCGTCGGCCCCGCGCTGTGCGTGGCGCCGAGCGCCTTTGGCGGCGTC
>CAYXEY010000758.1:0-2692 GCA_964464105.1 uncultured Planctomycetaceae bacterium | reverse complement strand
CTGATCGCGCCGAATCGTCTTGGCACGATGGGCCTCGTTGACGAACTCCATCATTGCGCTAATCGCAGTGTTGAAGGCCATCCGCTCCAGGTCGTCGGTCACCTTCCTGATCGTTTTATGCAGACTTCGCTCCAGCGGGTCAGAAGCGCTTGCGGGTTTGAATTCCGGTGAGTCGGCCGAGACACTTTCCGCGATGCTCGGCACCAGCTTGCCCGACTGCTCTTCGACGATCATGCGCCAGGCGCGCTGCAGGAAACGGAACACGCCGGGCACGTCGCGCGGGTTCCACGGCTTGCTGGCCTCCAGCGGGCCCATGAACATTTCATACAGCCGTAGAGAATCGCCGCCGTATTCACGGACGACCTCTTCCGGGTTGATCACGTTCTTGAGGCTCTTGGACATCTTCTCGACCGCGCCGGACAGCTTTTCGCCGGTCTCGCGATGGTGCGCCCCGTCCTCGCGGAAATCGATCTCGTCGTATCCGACGGGAATATCACGGCTATCGCGATAGGCGAAAGCGCGGATCATGCCCTGGTTGAAGAGCTTGCCGAACGGCTCGACGGTGGACACGTGGCCCAAGTCGTAAAGCACCTTTTGCCAGAAGCGGGCGTAGAGCAGGTGCAGCACGGCGTGCTCGGCCCCGCCGAGGTATAGGTCGATGCCGCCGACATGCGGCGTGCCATCCTTGCGTGGCGAGACCATCCAGTACTTCTCGGCCTCGCGGCTGCAAAACGCCTGATTATTACGCGGGTCTAAAAATCGGAGGTAATACCAGCACGAGCCGGCCCACTGCGGCATGGTGTTCAACTCGCGCCGCCAGATCTTGCCCTCGCGCTGCACCGTCACCCAGTCCTGCGCTCGTGACAGCGGCGGCTCGGGCATTGCGTCATCGCCGCCCGCGCTCACGGTCGGACGATAGTCGTCGATGTCCGGCAGGGTCAGCGGCAATTCGCTTTCGTCGAGCGCGACGATCTCGCCATTCGGTCCGTGCAGAATCGGGAACGGTTCGCCCCAATAGCGCTGCCGCGAAAAGAGCCAGTCGCGCAGTTTGTAGTTCACCGCGCGGCGCCCCAGCCCTTCCTTCTCCAGATGGGCGACGATGTTCTTCTTGAACTCCGCGGTCGGCTGCAGGTTGTAATCGCCGGAGTTGATCGCCACGCCGTCGCCGCTGAACGCCGACTTGAAACCGCCCGGCGAGCCCATGTACTCCGAGCGCAGGGCGTCGATGGACGTGAGCGGCTCGAAACGCCAATGGGCCTTGAGCCACGCATCGTCGGGCATGACCACGGCGACGATGGGCAGGTCGAACTGTCTTGCGAACTCGAAGTCGCGCTCGTCGTGCGCGGGCACCGCCATGATCGCGCCTGTGCCATAGCCCATCAGCACATAGTCAGCCACCCAGATGGGGATGCGATCACCATCGACCGGGTTGATCGCATACGCGCCGGTGTCGACACCGGACTTGGCTTTCGCGTCGGCGGTGCGATCGAGCTCGCTGCGGCGCGATGCGGCGATGCAGTATTCGCGCACGGCCTTCTCCTGCCGCGGCGTGGTGATCTGCTCGACCAGCGGATGCTCCGGGGCGAGCACCATGTAGGTCGCGCCGAAGAGCGTGTCGGGCCGCGTGGTGAAGATCTCGATTTCGTCATCCCGCCCGTCGATGCGGAAACGAACCTGCGCACCCTCGCTGCGGCCGATCCAGTTGCGCTGCATCAGCTTGACGCTTTCGGGCCAGGCGAGTTCTTCGAGATCCTGCGCCAGCCGGTCGGCATACTTGGTGATGCGCAGCATCCACTGCCGCAGCGGACGGCGAAACACGGGGTGATTGCCGCGATCGCTCTTGCCTTCGTTGGTGACTTCTTCATTCGACAGCACGGTGCCCAGCGCAGGACACCAGTTGACCGGCACCTCGGCGAGGTAAGCGAGGCGATGCTCGGCGAGCACGTCGGCGCGCTCGGCCGCGGTGAGTTCATGCCAGTTGCGCGTGCCGATGGGGATTCCGCTGTACGGCTGCATACCCAATTGACCGGCAATCTCCGTCTGTCCGTCGAAGCGCACCACGCGCTTGCCGCTTTCGAGTTCTTTCTCCAACTCGGCGATCGGCCGCGCTTTTTGCGCCGCGTCGTCATACCAACTGTTGAACAGTTGCAGGAAGATCCACTGCGTCCAGCGGTAGTAATCGGGATCGGTGGTGGAGACCTCGCGGTCCCAGTCGTAGGAGAAGCCGAGCAGCTTGAGCTGGCGGCGGAAGTTGTTGATGTTCTTCTCGGTGGTGATGCGCGGATGGGTGCCGGTGTCGACCGCGTGCTGCTCGGCAGGCAGGCCGAAGGCGTCCCAGCCCATGGGGTGCAGCACGTTGTAGCCGAGCATGCGGCGATAGCGCGAGAGGATGTCGGTCGCGGTGTAGCCTTCCGGGTGTCCGACGTGCAGCCCGGCCCCGCTGGGGTAGGGAAACATGTCCAGCGCGTAGTACTTCCGCTTGGACTTGTCGAAGCCCTGATCGCCGGGGTTGGGCGTGCGGAAGGATTTGTGCTCCTCCCAGTATGCCTGCCACTTCTCTTCGATGGACGCGACGTGGTAGTCGCCGAGTATTTCGGTCATACGGTTGCCGCCTTGGGATCAGTGCGGCCTGTCCTCAGGCCGGTGTGATTCTCGCGCAATCTAAGCGGGCGGCGCGGCGGCGGCAAAAGAC
>CAYXEY010000757.1:0-2700 GCA_964464105.1 uncultured Planctomycetaceae bacterium | reverse complement strand
CCTCAAGATCGGCGATCCGATTGATGTCTCCTCACAGCAAGGCGCATTGGTGTCGCAGGCTCAACTCGACAAAGTGACGTCGTACGTCGAACTTGCGAAATCTGATGGCGGACGCATCCGCTGCGGCGGCGCGAAGCCGGCAGCCGTCAACGAGCGATGTAAGGACGGTTACTTTTTCCAGCCGACGGTCATCACCGACTTGAAACCCGATTGCCGTGTGAACATGGAAGAGATCTTCGGCCCGGTCGTCACGGTCACGCCTTTCAAGACAGAAGACGAAGTCGTGCAGCACGCCAACGCGACGCAATACGGCCTGTCGGCCACGCTCTGGACTCGCGACGTGGGCAGGGCTCACCGCATCGCCGATCGCCTGCAGAGCGGCACGGTCTGGGTGAACTGCTGGCTGCTCCGCGATCTGCGCGTCCCCTTCGGCGGCATGAAATCCAGCGGCGTCGGCCGCGAAGGCGGCGATGAGGCCCTCCGATTCTTCACCGAGCCGAAAAATGTATGCATCGCGACGGGCTGATTCGCTGATTTGAGCAAGCCGGGACCGACATGAACCACCTGAGCCTGATTGCGGGCGCTTCGGTCTTGCTCGTTGTCGGCATCGTCTCCATTCTTCAATTCGCAGAGTTCATTTATTACCTGGTCGGCATTGAGTGGTATTACCGGTTTGGTCCGGCGCTTCATCGGAGCGAATGGAAATCGAGGGTATCTCCGACCGAGTGCTATGCTGCAATCGAGCGACAGGCACGCCAGTTGTCGCTCCGCGTCTTTGCGTGGGGCGACAGTTTGGGACTCCGACGCAAGTGGTGGCAGCTTGGCGCCTACCCACGGGCGACAATTCAGTTTCGCGAGGAAGCCGACGGCGCGACACTGATCTTCGAAGTCCGGCCATGGATCGGAATGGCTTTGTTCGCGTTGGCCATGCCGATTCTGCTCGTGATTCCTCGATTGCGCCACATCACAACCTATTCAATCATATTGGCGGTGGCTGCGGTCATATTTGGAGTTTACGTAGGCTATTGGCGACGAGAAGTGAAGACCATTTCCCGTGCGATCCAAGGGTTGAACGGACTTGGAATCACCGTCTGTCCGACGTGTGGATACGATCTGTTTGGACATAAGGCCGGAGATCGTTGTCCGGAATGTGGAAACACATGGGATTGCCCTCAACGAAACGAGGCTCATTTCTCGGTGAACTGAAAAATGGGGACATCGTGACCGAATCCGCGTGACGCCCCCCACCTGATGCGACTCAGGACAAGTAATGAACGCACCCCGCTCCATACAACCCGTGTCGATCGATGGCATCAAGGCGAAGCTCATCGCCCGGGAGAATCGACGCCGATATCTTTCCATCGCCGGCATGATCGCCGGGCTGCCCCTGCTGCTGCCCGCCCCGCTCATCTTCGCCTGCGTGGCGTGGTACGTGATCCGAACCTGGGCCCCTCTACCAGTCGACTTCATTACGGTCCTCCTGGTCACGGCGCTCATCATCATTCCACTCAGCTTCCTGACCGAACTGCGCACGCGCGGCGGATTTCTCAATCAGGCCTTCGCCGAGGCCGGTGAGGTCACACCGGTCACTGGACTGGAATCAGCGGCGCTGGCGGCGGCCGCGTACCTGGGCCGACCGGCCACCGGCGCACTGGCATTGATGAATCCACGGCTGAGCACGGCGGGGATCACGGAGCTGATGCTGACCGGCCCGCGCTGGATTCTTGGCGGCATTCGCGGTCTTCGTTTAGACTGGCGTATGCGAAAGCAGGACCGCGACGGGCCGGCGAAGATGCTGGCGGACCTGCTGGCCCTGTCGAGCGGCACCGATCCGAAGAAGCTGGCCCAGCCGGGCGAGACGATGGACCAGCTGGATGCGACTCTGGCCTACCTGGTGACCTTCGGTTGGGTTGGTTTGACCGTGACGATGGATCGGGTGTACGTGTATTCGGAATCGCGCGAAGCACTTTCTACGTAACCCTTGAAGACTGTTGCGCGACCTTACGGTGCATGATGCTCGGCCCACAATGGATGTTGTTAGCCTTCCATGCGGCTGTTGTTGTAGGCCTCGGTCTAATCGTTTCTCTGCATTTCTGCGGAGTTCGTTGGTACTACCGCCTGGGTTTTCCGCTGTTGTACGAAGAATGGCAAACTACTTCCACAGACGCCGCCGTTAGAGGGGAATTTGATCGCTTCGCACCGGGCGGTATGGCTGGGAATCTAGTCGTCTATCATTGGAGCAACGGTCTCGGTTTTCGACTGAAATCCTCAAAACACACCAACCTCACAAGGGCAACCGTCATCACTAAAACGACAAAAAGTGGTGCCCTTCTGGTGTACGAGGCCCGCGTCAGTTTCGGATATCCGGCGTTACTGGTAATGATGAACTGCGTCCTGGCATTGCAGTCTCGGAATTACATGCACCTTAATTGGACTTTTTGGATCTTTGCATCTATAGCTGCCCTCTCGGGTTACCTTGGTTTCTTCCGGATCAGCGCTGCCGTCAGAGAACTTGGTCGATTACCGGAGCTGCGCCGTCAATTCCAGCAATTCGGAGTTCATGTATGCGATAACTGCGGGTACGATCTCTTTCAACGCGAATCGCCGTGCAAGTGCCCTGAATGTGGCATGATGGAAAGCCTGAGCCCAATTGCCTCCGAAACGGAAAACCAGGGCGCGAAGAACCCGTCGTCTAATACG
>CAYXEY010000756.1:0-2710 GCA_964464105.1 uncultured Planctomycetaceae bacterium | reverse complement strand
TGCGAGCGTTTTGAGCCGCGACTCGTTCGATCATTTCCCAAACGTTACCTGACTGGTCGTACGTGCCCCAATGGTTTGAAGTGGCTGCGTAGGCACCAACATCCGAGAGGTAATTGGTTGTCGGCGAGTATGTCACCACGCCTGTTAGAGCCAGCCCACCGTTGTAGCCATTATTGATGTTGTCTTCGCGAAAAAAATTCCCCGTGAATGCCGCGTTGGGAGCAGCCGTTCCGGGCGGCGGAGCGCTATCGGGGATGGCGTCCGTCTGCATCGCGTACTTCCAATAGTTGTCACCCCCGCCCGCCCCAGGAGTCGGGTCGTAATAGGCCGCCTTGTACCACTCGTCGACCGTCGGAATCACATATTGCGCATTCGGCTTACGCGTGATGGACATGAGCGCCGCATTCGACATGGCCCCGTTCATGACATACGAACCATCCTCAGTGGTCGCCGGCCCCTGCGCGCCAGTCGGCTGGCCGTTGGTCAGCCAGTTGGTAAATCGCGCAGCGCTGCCCCAGGTCAGGAAAGTAATCGGTCGATTCGGAGAGCCGATTGTCTGGTAGGAGTAGCTACCCGGCGCACCAGTTCGGGCGATTCCCCGAACATTCAAGTTCGTGCCCATGCTGGAGTGATACAGCGAATGAGTATCGGTCGCCGCGACGGCATTCAAGAACTGAGCGTACTGACCGATGGTGACCTCGTGCTTGCCGATTGAGTAATCGTAAGCAACAGAACCGTATGGGTGGTCGCCGCCTGGAGGGCCAGCTGGGTTCCCGGGATTCCCAACGGGGACCATTGCCAGGCTGGTCTGGCCCGACGGCATGTTGAAAATGTCTGCGCGAAGCGCCCCCGTCGTGGACAGGGTGCACCCCAAGCTCGCGATTGCACCACAAAGTGCTCGTTTCATGACTGACTCCACAATCAAAAGTCGGCGCTTGATCCCAGCGCCAGGAATGTCGGCGGCTGAGCGAGTCTAGTCGCGAGCTGAGAATTCTGCAACCGATGGAGACAGAAATCGAGATTTCAGTTGTCGCGATTAATGGCAGTTGAGGCCTAAATGCGCATGAAATGACTGATGTAAGAAATCAGAAATCAGCTGTCTGGGAGACGAGGACCCAAATTTTGCCCTCGATCACTTTTTGCCAGGAGCTGCGGCCGAGGCCTTGGCGCGCTGTTCAAGCGTGGCCAGGTTGTCCAACCGCTGCTTGAGCTCTTCGAAGAAGGCATCGATGGGGGCCGACAGTTCCTTCTTGCGGTCGGCCTTGGCCTTGGCATCTGCCAGTCGCTCAGCGGCGGCAAAGTCCTCATTGCGGCTGGTGCGATAGGCGGATGCCCGGTTTCGAAGATCCTTTAGGATCGACTGGGCCTTGATGACCTGGGCGTCGGAAAACTCGAACTTCTTGCAGGTGGTGTCGACGTATTTGTCCCAATCATCGAGCGGAGGTGCGGCCTGGAGTCGAACCGCTTCAACCGCCGCCGGCACCGGCCGGGATGGTTCAGATCCCTTGAGTGTGGACCCGATTACCTCAGGAGACTTGCTTTGCGCGGCGGCAATCCTGGGCTGGGCACCGCGATCCAAGCCACCCGACGATTCGGCAACATGGTTCTTTGCGGTTCGCCCATTTGGCATGGCCACCTTGGCCTCAACTTTGGACATGGTGGGGTCAGCGAGAATGGCATCTGCGGTCGCCTTGACTACTTCTAATTGTTGTGCCGAGTCCGATCGGTTATTAGAGGCACTTGTAGTTCCGACCTCATAGGCAGTATTGGCAAGCGCAGGCAATGCAGGATTGGGTTGAACGGGCAACGACGGAGCTGTCTCACCGCCAACCTTTGCAACCACTTCTGGTGAAATCACTGGCAACTTGCCTCCTCGAGGAAGCGGGTTTCCCTGAGGCGACAATGGTGCTTCGGCGGCCATACGCCCATCCGCCATGCTTCCATTGTGAGCCGAAACCTGACCGAGGTCTTCGTCGGTAACGGCGAGCTTGTTTGACTCGCGTTCAATAAGCTCCAAGAGGCGCGATCTGCCTTGAGCAGCGATATCGGTTGAAAGTGAACGCTCAATTTCGGTCGCAAGTGTCAGTTCACTCAATGGAGATTCGTTTACGAGCTTGCGAATTCCCTCCAGCAACTTGATTCCTTGCGGCGAGTCGTCGCCCAAATTCTGCTCTTCAATCTGCGCGGCAAGCGCTGCGTTTTCTGCAGCCAAGGCCTGCTCGAACTGATATTGCGTTTCGAGCGTCGCAACCATCTTGCTCCGCAACGCCTCAGCCGCATCGGATGAGAGTGAATACGCAACTGAAAGGCGTTCAACTTTCTGATCCAACTCTGGAAACTGCTCATCAACCCAATTCTTTGGCACGTTCTTCTCGAGCCCAGCAGGAACGGGAGTTTGGGCATGCGAGCTTGTCGAAACAAGAATGAACGCGAATGCCGAAATAGCGCCAGCGAATACCGACTGCCGTTGGGGGATCATGAGTGAAACCCGATTCTTAGTTCTGAACATATCTGTCATTAGGATCATAGCGTAATCGCCCCAATTGGCCAAATCCCGATGATTCTACTAATTAATATTTGTTCAAAAAAAAAGCATGGCCGAATCAGCGATTCGGCCATGCTTCAGGTTCTTAGGTTCTCAATCCTGCCACAAAGGACAGGGGTGACAACCGATTTGATTAGCGGCGTCGGCGAAGCAGGCCGAGGGCAC
>CAYXEY010000755.1:0-2711 GCA_964464105.1 uncultured Planctomycetaceae bacterium | reverse complement strand
TACAAGATCAAGATGGTGGAGCCCCTGCGCATGACGACGCGGGCCGAGCGCGAGCAGGCCATCGCCGAGGCGGGTTACAACACGTTTCTGCTGCGCAGTGCGGATGTCTACATCGATCTGCTGACGGACTCCGGCACGTCGGCCATGAGCGACCGTCAGTGGGCGGGCATGATGCTGGGCGATGAGGCCTACGCAGGTTCGGCCAATTTCTATCATTTTGAGAGCGTGGTGCGCGAGCACTACGGGTACAAGCACATCATCCCGACACACCAGGGCCGCGGCGCCGAGCACATACTCAGCCGCATCTGCATCAAAGAGGGCGATCGCGTTCCCGGCAATATGTACTTCACCACGACCAAGCTCCATCAGGAACTGGCGGGCGGTCGCTTCGTGGACGTCATCATCGATCAGGCCCACGACCCCAACAACGAATTCCCATTCAAAGGCAATATCGATCTCAACAAGTTGCAGCGCTTGATCGACGAGGTCGGTCCGCGGCATGTTCCTTATCTGTGCGTCGGAGCCACGGTCAACATGGCCGGCGGACAGCCGATCAGCATGGCCAATCTCCGCGATGCGGCGGCCCTGTGCCATCGACATGGCATTCGCGTTTTCCTGGACGCCACCCGCGCGGTGGAGAACTGTTACTTCATTAAGAAACGCGAGGCGGGCTACGCCGACAAGTCGCTCGCCGAGATCCTGCGCGAGCTTTGCTCGCACTCCGACGGCTGCACCATGAGCGGCAAAAAGGATTGCCTGGTCAACATCGGCGGATTCCTGGCGTTGAATGACGACGAGCTGGCAGACGCCGCCCGCAACATGGTCGTTGTATACGAAGGTCTGCATACCTATGGCGGGCTGGCCGGGCGCGACATGGAGGCCATGGCCATTGGCATTCGCGAGTCCGTCGAGTGGGACCACATGCGGGCCCGCATCGGGCAGGTCGAATACCTCGGCGAGCTGTTGAAACGGGCCGGCGCGCCGATCGTGCATCCGGTAGGGGGGCATGGCATTTTTCTCGATGCCGCAGCGTTTCTGCCGCATGTTCCGCGCGAGCAATTCCCGGCGCAAACCCTGGCCGCGGCGCTTTATGTCGAGTCGGGCGTCCGATCGATGGAGCGCGGCGCGGTGTCGGCGGGTCGCGATGCCGTGACCGGCAAGAACGTGTTTCCCAAACTCGAGCTGGTCCGGCTCACGCTGCCGCGACGGGTCTACACTCAGGCCCACCTTGATGTGACCGCCGAATCGGTCGCGATACTGCTGGAAAATCGCGATCGAATCGTCGGCCTCCGGCTAACGCACGAACCGAAGCATCTGCGCTTCTTCCAGGCGCGCTTCGAGCCCGTCAGCGGCGATCGGGTCATTCGTGAATGATGCACTGACAAGTCGTGGGAGAAACCCCGGGCATGAGAGGCACTTCCTTCATCGAATCTGGTTGGAATACGGCCCATGAGATTCTGGCGCCGCGCGAGCTGGTGCGGCGCATCGAGACGCTCAAGCGCGATCTTGATGCCGTCATTCTGGCACACTATTACCAGGAGGATGACATTCAGGACCTCGCGGACTTCGTCGGCGACAGTCTCGAGTTGTCCCGTCGGGCTGCGACGACTCAATCCGCGACGATTGTCTTCTGCGGGGTTCACTTCATGGCGGAGACTGCCAAGTTGCTCAATCCCGATAAGACGGTGCTCCTGCCTGATCTCGATGCGGGGTGCTCGCTGGCCGATCGATGCCCGCCGGAGGAATTTGCCAGCTGGGTGCAATCCCTCTCCGATCCCATCGTGGTAACCTACATCAACAGCAGCGCGGCGGTGAAGGCGCAGTCGCACGTCATTTGCACGTCTTCCAACGCCGTACACATCGTGAAACAGCTTCCACCCGATCGAGTCATCGCATTTGCACCTGATCGTCATCTGGCACGATGGGTAGCGCAACAGTCCGGCCGTGAGTTGATCGCCTGGCCTGGTTTCTGCATTGTGCATGAGCAGTTTTCGCAGCGACGCCTCATTCAGCTCAAGACACGGCACCCCGACGCGTGTGTTGTGGCCCATCCGGAATGCGAGGAAGCCCTGCTCGGTCTTGCCGATTTCGTGGGATCGACCAGCGCGCTACTTCGACATGTCGCTGAATCGCCCCGGCGGAAGTTTATCGTGGCCACCGAGGCCGGCATCCTGCACGCCATGCGCCGGCGGCGCCCCGACGCGGAGCTGATTCCGGCTGCGCCCAACAGCGGTTGCGATTGCGCTTTGTGTCCGTATATGCGGCTCAACACGCTTGAAAAACTTTACACCTGCATGCGCGATCGGCGTCCCGCCATTGGTGTGAATCCCGACATCGCCGCGCCCGCGCGCAAGGCGATTGAGCGCATGATGGAAATGAGTCCGCCATGAACACCCATTTTGATATTCCCTCGCTTTGCCATCCGCCGCGCCGGCTTTTGGATATAGACGCCGGGCGATTACCCACGATCGACACCGACGTCCTGGTGCTCGGATGCGGCGTGGCCGGATTGACCGCGGCGATCGAAGCGGCCCGCGGCGGACAGGTACTCGTCGTATCCAAGGGATCAGCGTTGCAGTCCGCGACTCAGTTTGCCCAGGGCGGGATCGCTGCTGCCTGGTCCGAGGAAGACAGCGTTGAAGCACACGCCGCGGACACGCTTCTGACAGGCTGTGCCCTGTGCGACCCGGAGGCGGTATCGCTGGTGATCT
>CAYXEY010000754.1:0-2717 GCA_964464105.1 uncultured Planctomycetaceae bacterium | reverse complement strand
GCCGGCTGACCACGTGGCGTTCATTGGGCGCAATCCAAACGATTCGGCGGAGATTTACATCGTGACGGGCGACTCGGGCATGGGCATGACCCATGGCGCCATGGCCGGGTTGATCCTGCCTGAATTGATCGAGGGTCGCGAGCATCCGTGGTCGCGGCTGTACGACCCATCGCGGGTGACGCTGCGCAGCGGCGATCTCTACCAGGAGAATCTCAACACCGCCATGCAGTACATGGACTGGCTCAAGCCGGGCGATGTCGATTCGGTCGAAGACATTCGTCCGGGTTGCGGGGCGCTGGTGCGCAGCGGACTCATGCTTCATGCGGTCTATCGCGACCAGAGTGGATCGCTGCATGAATGTTCCGCGGTGTGTCCACACCTCGGCGGAATCGTGCACTGGAATTCCGCCGAGGGGACGTGGGATTGTCCGTGCCACGGCTCGCGCTTCGACGTGGAGGGCAGGGTGCTGACCGGCCCGGCGACGTCGCCTCTGACCGTGCTGCAGCCGCAGGCGGCGGAGGCCGTGCACCGGGTGAAGATTGAGGCGTAGGATCGTTTCAGAACCCACTACGCAAGGGGTGGCAGATTGAACAGGTTGCCCGACAGGAGGTCGATATGGCCCGATGCGATGTTTGTGAGATCGACTACGACAAATGCCTTGAAATCAGCTACGGCGGCGAATTTCACACATTTTGCTGCTTCGAATGCGCCGTGCACAAGCTGGCCCCCGCCTGCGGCCACTGCGGCTGCCGGGTGATCGGACACGGCAAGGAGGAGCGCGGCACGATTTATTGCTGCGAGACCTGCGCTGAACACGGCGCCGTGGTGAAGGCCCATCATTCCGAGTAAATGTTGCGATCCCCGGACGTCTATCCGCCACGGCGGGAGGGCCGACGAATCCGCGAGGGAGTTGAACATGCCCAAAGCCTGGAGTGATAAAGACAAACGTCAATACGAGCACATCAAAACGGGCGAAAAGAAGCACGGACGCTCAGCCAAGACGGCCAAGCGCATCGCCGTCGCCGCGGTGAACAAGCAGCGCAAGAGCGAAGGCCGCACGAAAGCACAACACTCTCGGCGGTAACAGCCTACGCCTTCACCACTCGACCGGCCGGGGCCTTCACCCCGTTGCAGGCGTTGCGGCTGTCGACCACCAGCTTGCTGTTCTTCACGATCAGGTCGTAGTCATACGCCGTGTGATCGGTCGCGATCAGGGCCACGTCGTACTTCTTGAGGTTCGCGGCGGTCAGCGGCACGCTGGTCAGGCCCAGGTCGTGCTCGCGGCCCTTGTGGGTCTTGGGGATGTGCGGGTCGTTGTAATCCACTTTCGCGCCCAGCTCGCGGAGCTTCTCGATCAATTCGATGCTCGGGCTTTCGCGCAGATCGTCGACATCCTTCTTATAGGCCAGCCCCAGCACCAGCACCTTGGCGCCCTTGACCGCTTTACCATGGTCATTCAGCGCGTGGATCAGCCGGTTGATCACATACTCCGGCATGGCGGTATTGATCTCGCCGGCCAGTTCGATGAACCGGGTGGACTCGCCGTATTCGCGGGCCTTCCAGGTGAGGTAGAACGGATCAATGGGGATGCAGTGTCCGCCGAGGCCGGGGCCGGGGTAGAAGGCTTGGAAGCCGAAGGGCTTGGTCTTGGCGGCGTTGATGACGTCCCAGACGTCGATGCCCATCTTGTCGAAGACGATCTTCAACTCGTTGACCATCGCGATATTTACACAGCGATAGACATTCTCGACGATCTTGGCCGCCTCGGCCACTTCGCAACTGTCCACCGGCACGACCTTGGAGATGGCGCTGCTGTAGAGCGCGACGGCCAGGGCCTTGCTCTTCGGGTCGTTGCCGCCGACCACCTTGGGAATGGTTTCGGTGCTGTAATCGGTGCGGCCCGGGTCTTCGCGCTCCGGGCTGTAAGCCAGGTAGAAGTCTTTGCCGGCGACGAGGCCCGTCTTTTCGAGAATCGGCTTGACCAGTTCCTTGGTCGTGCCGGGATACGTGGTCGATTCGAGCACCACGAGCTGTCCCTTGCGCAACACGGAGGCAATCGTCCGCGCCGTCGCTTCGACGTAGGTCATGTCCGGGTCGCGGGTCTTGGAGAGCGGCGTGGGCACGCAGATGATGAGCACGTCGGGTTTGGAGAGCTGCTTCGCGTCGGACGTCGCCTTGAAGCCGTGCTTCTTGACCAGCTCACTCACCGTGCTCGACGGAATGTGCTTGATGTAGCTCTTGCCGGCGTTGAGCATCTTGATCTTTTCATCATCGATGTCGTAGCCGAGGGTGGCGAAGCCGGCGTTGCCAAAGGTGCGCACCAGCGGCAGGCCGACGTAGCCCATGCCCATGATGCCGACGAGCGCCTTCTTCTCCTTGATGCGTTTCTCCACGGAAGCGAAGTCCACGTTGAATTTCTCCAGGAATGCCGATTGCGGCGGCCTTGAGCGGCGGCGCGCAAGGGCGTGATTAGACTATCGGTCAGTCGGGGTCGCAAGTGTTCGGGGTATGGGCGGGCTGCCATGTCTGCAAGAATTGCGTCGCCCCGTGTGCGATTGCGCATTATTCTAGGACATGGAGTAAGACAGTGTCGTACTAGACGCCTGCCCGGCAGGTCCGACCTGCGGGTAGCATATACAGACGGCCAGGCCGCAAGGGCGAATAGCTCAGTTGGTTAGAGCACCTCGTTTACACCGAGGGGGTCGGGGGTTCGAGTC
>CAYXEY010000753.1:0-2718 GCA_964464105.1 uncultured Planctomycetaceae bacterium | reverse complement strand
GCGCGTCCGGTTCATCGGGCCGCTAAAGGTTCACTGGCCACAGCGGGCAGAATTCAGGACAACATTCCGCCGAGATTGCTAATTTGACTTGTGTGAACCATCGTTCATAAATGCTGTGGCGAACTTTCATCCTCTGTAATCTCTGAGTGGCAGACGGCCCAAAAAATAGCAGCATGCCTGCGATTTTTTGACGTGCATTGCCAGAGTAGCTGTCCATTCTACGCGCAGCGGAGAACGGTGGGTGTTTGAGGGTTCTCGGTTGGTGAGCGGAGGATGAAGAGCGGTCGAAGTGGGTGGCGGGGCGGTTGGGATTATCCGCTTGGGGCTGGCAGGAGCCGATCTAGGATCGGCGTGGCGGGAGGTGTCAGCTGGAGTTTCGCCAGGAGCATGCTGAAGCGGCTGAGGCCAGCGTCGGACCAGTTGAGAATTTCGTCGATGACGCTCGACAGAGTGAAGGTGGGGAGTTGCTGACGGATCGATTCCAGCACGCTCACGAGAACCGTTTGCCGGCGGGCGCCGCGGAGCGTCTTGCTGGTGCGGCCCGTTTTGCGAGCCGTCGCCGCCGACCGCAGCGTGCGCTCCGCTTCGTTGTTCGTTCCGGCCACCGGCTGGGCTTCCCCAGCGGGCAGCTTAACCGGGGCTGCCGTCACGAAGGTGAACAGTTGCCGGTCGAGCATCAGCCGCATCAGTTCGTTGCAGAGCAAGCGGTAGTCGTCGTCCGGGCCTTCCAGCGGCGGCAGTTCGGCCATCCAGATCGATCCGCACAGTTCGAGAATCTGGTCGTCCAGTTCGGTCACCTTCCTCGCCCGACCGGCCTCGCTGAGCCGTCCGTCGCGCTGCACGCGACACGCGGTGCGATAAATCTCCAGCAGCCGGTCGGTGAGAAGCCGATATTCGGCGTTGGTCGGTTCCACCAGCGTGAGCTTGATGGCCTTTCGCAGCAGGTGCGCCCAGCACTTTTGCGACTGCGTGAAATGGGCGTACACGGCTGCGTCGTCGCTGATCACGATTCCCGCAAAGGTCGCCGGGTCGAGAATCTGGGCGAGCGTGTCGGCATCTTTGTGGACGCCGAAAAACAGCACCCGCACTTGCTCCGAGAGAAAGGCCCAGACGCTGTTCAGGCTCCAGCTCGTTTCGTCGGTATGCACGACGGCCGAATTGGCCAGGAGCGTGCAGAGTCCATCGAACTCGCTTTCCCAATGCCGCGACAACTGATGCAAGAGCGCGTCGGCCTGCGACTTCTTCAGCCGCAGGTTCTGGAAGAAGCTCATCAGCAGGCAGACTTTGTCGAACGACAGCCCGACGATATAGACCTGGTAGGCGATGGCGACGACGATTTCGAGTCCGAATTCGCTCCGCCCCAGGACGCCGGGGATTTTGCCGAATTGGTTCTTCGGTCCACGATAGATTTCGTAGGCGACGAGCACTGCCCGGCCGTTCTCCAGCCGCCACACGGGGCGGGTGTGCGACAGCCGGCAATCGCTCGCGGCCACGCCAGGGGGAAAGAGTTGTTCCGTCCGCTCGGCCAGCGCCGCCTTGTCCGCCGTGCGCAAGCGGCCGCGCCGCTGGGGAGGCCTGCGTTTGCGCCGCGGCTTCCCGCGGGCCTCCTGCCGCTGCTCTTCGGCCCGCAAGGAAAACGGCTCCGCGATTTTCTCCGTCGCCGCGCCGCCGAGCTTCTTCTCCAATTCTTCGATCCGACGCCGGGCCTCCTGCAGATGCCGCTGCAACGTCACAACGAGATCGACCAGCCGCTCGGCATCGATCCGCCCGGAGCGCACGTCTTCCTTGAGCCGTTCCACATCGTCCATTCCCAATTCATACCCCAACCTCCAACCTCATGCAGCGCCAGTTTCAGAGAATGGACAGCTACCCTACTTACTGTTCTGCCTCTTGATCAATATTGCCGGAGCGCCGCTCTACACGCGTGAGTTGCATAAAATATCTGCACCCTTTTTCGGCGTTCAGGCTATTGAGACGTTGGACCTCGCGCTGGGCCGCATCCTGCGACCACAGTACCTTGGTTATAGTGAAGTGATTCATATTGAATAGGGTGTAACTCGCATCCCTCGCATGCTATCACGTTGTGGATTAAGACTTTATGCACGGTGCTAGCTTCGCATCCCGTGATTTGCCGCACCGACTTGGCCCAGTATGTAATTGCACCCGCAACTCCCGGTGGCTCACTGCTTTGAACCCATCACGATTTACCCAAGGAATGACCGCCACGCCCCACTGGCTGAACACGAATCGGCTAAAAAGCCAGCTAGAACAGCGAGTAAATATAGGCAAACTGCATATGCGAGAAGTGCGAGTTACACCCTTTTCAATTGTGATGGGCGAAATGGTGAATTGGTTTATTCCGCCAGTTCTGCTTTCCAGTTGGTTTCTTGAATCGCCGTGTTAAGTCCACGTATCGTCTTTACCAACACGGACAGCGAGCTTGCCAAAATTCCTTCCTTCGAGCAAACCGATGAATGCGTTCGGAGCCTGTTCGAGTCCGTCAACGATATCTTCGATGTACATTACTTTGCCTTCTGCGACCCAAGGCGTCATGTCAGCGAGGAACTCTCCGTAGCGAGGACCGTAGTCATCAAAAATGATGAAGCCTTGAGCCTTAATTCGTCGAACTAAAAAAGTGTGCATTAGCAGTGGCAATCGGTCTGGCCCCGCGGGTAGCTCGGTGTCGTTGTAGTGAGCGATCAACCCGCATACTGGAAT
>CAYXEY010000752.1:0-2730 GCA_964464105.1 uncultured Planctomycetaceae bacterium | reverse complement strand
TGATGCAGCCGATGACCGCGATGAAAAACTGGGCGTCGGGCGTGAGCAGGCGGAAGATCCGCGCGACGAGATAGACGCCGGCAGCAACCATGGTTGCCGCATGGATCAATGCCGAAACAGGTGTCGGACCGGCCATCGCATCGGGCAGCCAGACATGCAAAGGGAACTGGGCGCTCTTGCCCATCGCGCCGCAGAAGAGGCCGATGCCCATGAGCGTGGCTACGGCCATGCCGGAGATTTCAAAGCCGAACAGCTTGAACTGGGCCGCGAAGATGCCGCTGCCCTCGCGGAATTGATGAGCGAAGGCCTTCGCCGCGTCTTCCAGATCGAGCGTGCCGAGGAACGCCGCGACCATCATCAGGCCGACGATGAAACCAAGGTCGCCTACGCGATTAGTGATGAAGGCCTTCATCGCCGCGTTCGAGGCGTACTTCTTGTCGAAGTAGAAGCCGATCAGCAGGTACGAGCAGAGCCCCACCAGTTCCCAGAAGAAGAACAGGAAGAGCAGGCTGCTGCTGACCACCAGGCCGAGCATGGAGAAACAGAAAAGCGACAGATACGCAAAGAAGCGATGGTATTTGCTGGTGCCATCGACCTCGTCGCTGTGACCGGCCATGTAGCCGATTGAGAAAAAGTGAATCCAGAAGGCGATGAAGGTGACCATGAAAAACATGATCACGGTGAGACTGTCGAGCTTGACGCCGACCTCCAGTTTCATTTCGCCCAGGTTGGACCAGCGGAATTGATTGGCCTGCGCCGCGGCGGTGAGAACCTCGCGTTCATCGACAGATTTACCCCACCAGCCGATCAGCACCGACGTCGCGAGCAGGCATGAGCAGCCGATCGCTCCCAGCGCCACCCACGAGGCCTTCGGCTTGCCGAGCTTCGGGCCAAAGAACGCAAGGAAGGTGAAACTGATCAGGGGGATCAGCACGCCGAGGATCAGGCTTGTTGAATAGTCAAACATGGTGTCGAAAAAGCCCTAGCCTCTCAGCGTGTCGCCGCGATCGACGTCAATGGTCTGCACGCTGTTGTAGAAGTTCATGAAAATGGCGATCGCGATGGCCGCCTCGGCCGCCGCGAGAAGGATTACGAAGACCGCAAAGATGTGACCGGTCAGCATGCCGCTCTGATATTTGCTGAAGGCCACGAGATTGATGTTCGCAGCGTTCAGCACCAGCTCGACGCCGATCAGAATGCCGATGGCGTTGCGCTTGATGCACATGGTCAGCACGCCAAGCGAGAAGATCGCCGCCGAGAGGACCAGATAGTGTGTCAATCCCACCATGGGCTACTTCTCCGGCCGCGCCAAATAGGCCGCGCCGATCATGACCACGAGCAGCAGCACACTGGCCGCTTCAAAAGGTACCAGGTAATCCGTCAGCAAGGCGTTGCCGGCATCGGCGACCTGCGGCGGATTCGTCATTGGATTCGGGTTCGGCCAGTCAGCGCGAATCAACAGGGTCCACATGCCGACGGCAAGCAGGATCGCCACGAACGCCGCCCCCAGAATCTGCGGCCGCGTGGCGCTGAATTTCATCCACGGGCTCTTACTGGTGAGCATGACGCCGAATATGATCAGCACCAGCGTGCCGCCGGCGTAGACGATCAATTGAATCACCGCGAGTAGCGTGGCATCAAGCAGAAAATAGAGTCCCGCGACCGAGCCGAGGGTGCCCAGAAGGAACACGGCCGTCCGCACGATGTTGGTCGACACGACGATGCCGATGGCCGAAATCAGTGCCACGCCTGCGAAGATGTAGAATGCCAGTCCGTCGATCGACATCGGTTCGTCTATTTCCCTACAACGCGAAACTCATCAAATGTCCGCAGGAGACGCAGCGGAACGTACTCACCTTCATGGCCGTATGCGGCCGCTTGATGCCGCCCAGCCATCCCTTGATGGCCGGATTCGGATACCACTCCGCCACCCTTGCGATTTCCATGTCGCCCTTGTCGGCGATGAAACCGTCCTGCATTTCTCCGTTGCACAATTTGCAGTGCAGGGCCGGCGACTCTTCCATGACGTCACGCTCCGGGCAAATGCTCGATGACCAATGGCCCCGGCAAACGCCGCCGATGGATATAGCCATACGACGCAATCACCAGGCAACCGATGATCGTGACCGCGCCGATGATGACCAGCAACCAGTGCAACATGGCGTCGATCACCTGCATCTTCGGCGATGCGTCCACCGCCAGCAGCCAAAGCGTATTGCCAAGCAGAACCAGCATGGTCAGCGGCAGCAGCACCTGAATGCAGGCATAAAGCACTTGATCGATGCGGATGCGCGGCAATGTCCAGCGAACCCACAACTGCACGTAGAACAGGATCCAGCCCTTGAGGATGAACAGGATCGGGCCGTCGAAGAACAGGCCGCGAATCAAAATCTCCCACCACGCGTGTCCATCGGGCGCCATCGACATTGGAAATGGCCCCTTCCATCCGCCGAGGAAGAGAATCACCGCGAGGCCGCTGACCGCATACATCGCGGCATATTCAGCAAAGAAAAATAGGCTCCAGCGGAAGCCGCTGTACTCGGTGTGGAAGCCGGCGACGAGTTCCGATTCGCTTTCGGGCAGATCGAACGGCGCCCGCTTGCACGAGGCCAGTGAGGCCGTGTAGTAGCAGAAGAACGCGATGAAGCACCACGGATTCTTCCACGCCAGCCACGACGCGAAGCCGCCGGCCTGACCCTCGAAGCCCACGCTGCCATCGGGATTGGTGTA
>CAYXEY010000751.1:0-2737 GCA_964464105.1 uncultured Planctomycetaceae bacterium | reverse complement strand
TCACCGCCAGCACGCCCGCCTTGTTGATCTCCATCGAATGCCGGACCGAGCGCAATTCCTCCTCGCTCTTGACGACGCGCGAGTAATCGAAGCCCTCGTCGAAATCAACAAGCTCGAGGCCGGCATCGGCCAGAGCCCGGTAGTCGCGGACCGGCATGATGTAGTTGAGGCCATACACGCCGACCCGGCGATAGCCGTTCGCCTTGCATTCGCCCGCCATCCACTCGCCACAATTGAGCACCTTCTCCTGGCGATCGATGAAGATCCGCGTGTGATCGCCCACCCAGGTCGCCTCTTTCGGAAACACCGCCACCGGTGGCTCTTCCTTCAGCGGCACGAGTACATACGCATAGCGGTGCAGGATGTGGAAACCGCACATGTAGCGCACGGCGCCCTCGAAGCCCGTGTATTCGCTGCCACTGACGATCAGCGCGTCCAGTCCGGCTTTGCGCATCGCTGCGCGCGCATTGGCGTATCGCCGCTTGATCTCCTGCGGGCTGGGTTCGAACGCTCTCTTGTCATTCATTTTCGGACCTCACTCACGGGTTCATTGCGTTTCCACGAGGCTTCCAGACCCTCCACGAGCGCCCAGATCGCCTGATGCAAAGGTGTCGGCACGCCCGTCTCCCGGCCGAAAGCCACGATGCCACCATTCAGTGCTGCCACTTCGGTCGGCCGACGCGCCAGCGCATCCTGCAGCATGCTGGCCTTGTGCAGATACGCGACCTTGTGCGCATAGTCCACAAGTTCATCCGGGTCGCTGTCCAGCTTGATGCCGAGAGCCGCGGCCACCGCCTTGCCCTCGGCGACCAGCGCGGATATGACAGTGCGAAGGGCCGGGACATCGCAGGCGACGCCATGGGGCAGACCGGTCAGCGCGCCGACGGGATTCGTGGCCGCATTGAAGATGAGCTTCGTCCACTGCGCGCCGCGGGAGTCTTCCATCGCAAGCGTCTCCATGCCGGACTCGGTCAGACGCCTGGCCAGCACTTCGACTTCCGCCATGGAAGCGGGCTTCGGTTCGAAGGGCCCGATCCAGGTCTTGCCCCCCGTGTCCTGCTCCACATGACCCGGCTCGACCAGATGCCCGGCGGGAAACGTCGTACCGCGAATCACCCGGGGGACGAACTGTGCGATCACTTCCTCATTGCCGACCCCGTTCTGCACACTGCAGACGGCCCCGTTGCGGAACACGCCTGCCGTCGCTTCCATTGCGCTGCGGGTATGCATCGACTTGGTCGCCACGATGCCGAAATCGCACGGTGGAATCTCGGCCGGATTGCGCGTCGCGTGCGGATGCGAGTGAACCGTGCTCTTGCCGGACAATCGCAGCCCACCCGCCCGGATGGCGTCCACGTGGCGCGCATCCAGATCGTAGGCCCACACTTCAATATCCTTCAGACGGGCCAGATGCGCGGCAAACAGGCTGCCAATTGCACCGCACCCGACGATGCAGACTTTCATGGTGTTCTCCGTTTCATCCGTTCAGGTACTCCAGCCATGCTCGATTCCCTTCACGAGCGCGAACAGCAGTTCGTGAATCGGGACAGGAACCCCGACGCGCCGGGCTTCACGCACGATGGCGCCGGTCAACCAGTCGATCTCGGTCGGCTGTCGGGCACGCACATCGCTCAGCATCGAAAACACGTGTGCATAGTCTTCATGGCCCGTCTGCCCATGACTGACCGCCCGCACGTTCATTTCCCAAGGATCCTCGTACAGCTTGATGCCCTGCGCCGCGGCGACCGCTTTCCCCTCGTTCATCATCGCGCGGACGAGCGTCCCCAGATCCGATGACCGATCGGTGCGGGCAAATTCGCGGACGTGCGGCAGATTGGTGACGGCCCCGATGCTGTTCACCACGGAATTGAAGATCAGCTTCGACCACTGCGCCGGCCGCACATCCTCGAATGCCTTCGCCCGGAGCCCGGAACTCACAATGAGCTCGGCGGCGGCGCGTGTCACCGCGAAGTCAGCCCTGCCTTTCGACCACGGCCCCATCCAGGTTTCGGTGTCGAGTTCATACTCCACTTCCACGTCTGAATGGCGAATGCCGCTCATGAACGTGATCGAAGAAATGACCGGCCAGTCCCCGTGTTGCGCGATCACGTCCTCGCAACCCAGCCCGTTCTGCACCGTCATGACGGTCGTGCCGGGAAAATGACCCGACAGGTGCTTCGCGGCTGCAGCCACCCCCGAAGCCTTCGTTGCCACGATGATGAGATCAACGGGCTCGAGCTGCGCCGGATCCGTGGCGGCTGTCACCCGGGAGTGCAACTGCGACTTGCCGGTCACCTTCAAACCCTGCCGGTTGAGCGCCTCGGCATGTTCCTTGCGCCGCACGAGCAGTTTCGTCTCGACCACCGATGCCAGATGACCCGCGAAAAGACTGCCGATGGCTCCGGCACCGACGACACAGACGGAACGTATGCCACTCATCGCAGGACTTTCAGTCTGAGGAGCGGATAGATCATCGCGACGCTGACTATCGACGTCAGCACCTCGACCGGCTGGTAGGGCCGGAGTATCCAGTGGGCGCTGACCACTGCAGCCACGATGGCGATGACGCCTGACCAGTTGGTGCCTTCTGGCGTGTCGTCCGCAGAGCGGAGCCTGGGCCGCACGAAGTAGTAGTCCGCAAGGATCGTGGCCGCAAGCGCCGAGAGCAGGACACCGAGCAGCTTGATCCAGGCTTCCACGAAGTGGAGGATCCGGCCATAGAGCATGGCGAGCGCGA
>CAYXEY010000750.1:0-2744 GCA_964464105.1 uncultured Planctomycetaceae bacterium | reverse complement strand
TTCAACACTGCTCGACCAGGCTGAATCGCAGGCCGTCATTGACAAGGCGATTCGCGGCCAGGCCCAGGTGGTCCTGGAATCCGCCACGATCGGCCCGCGCTCGGTCAACGGGTTCTTCCTGTCCGGCGATTCCCGGGCCATGCTCATCGAATTGACCGGTCAGCACGTGGTGAACCCGTCGTCTGTGGTCGGCAGCGAATGCGACGTGCAGTTCTACAACGGGAAACGGTATCGGTTTTCGTCGACCATCCAGAGCGCGCCGCAATGGGGCGAGAGCCGTGCAATCGCGGTTCGGCGGCCCGACATCATCTCGGTCAACGAGCGGCGTCGACTGTTGCGGGCCACGCTGGCGCCGTCGTCGACCGTGGACCTTTCGTGGCAGTGCGCCGGCTCGCCCTTTCGCTGCGTCGCCACGATGCTCAATGTGGGCGCAGGCGGGCTGGCCTGTCGCGTGCCCGCCGATGCGGCTGCGAGCATCGCGCCCGATGCAACGGTCATCGCGGCGTTCCAGCTTCCCTGGCAGGGCCGCACATTTCGTCTCAGCGCCAATGTGACCAACAAGACGCCGGGCAGCGACAACAACATGATCCTCGGGCTGGCGTTTGCCGCCGGCGCCGATGGAGCGAAGGAACTTCAGAGTTTGCAGGAATCGCTGGAGCGGTCCGACGACGCGCTGGCGCAGTGAACGCCGTGGTGAACAGCCTTCAGTAATTGGCCGCAGTTGGCGATCAGCAGGCCGGGCCGGATGGGGGATGGAATGCAGGATCAACTTCAACACAACGCGCTGCCGGCGCACGCCAGACAGGATGCGGCGTTCACCTGGGCGGTTCAGCATCAGACGCCGCTCGTGCTCTCGGTTCGCGCGGGCGACAACTGGGTGGCCGTCAAATCCGCGTTTGTCGGATTCGATCCCGCCCAGCGGGCCATTCAGGTGCTCTATCCACAGGCCGGCGACCAGCCGGCGGTCGAGATCGTCGCCGGACAACAGGTCGGCGTGTCGTTTCGCCGCGGGCACAAGAAGTGCATTTTCTCGACGATTGTCGTCATGCGGCGCAATGAACCCGCCGCGGCCGGCGTTGCACTGGATACGCTCATTTTGAGGTGCCCGGAGCAATTGCAGGAAATGCAGCGCCGGGCCTACGAACGCATCACCTGCCCGCCGGACCGGTTCATCGCGGTGCGACTCTGGGAGGGCCTCGGCGCCGGACACGACGGAAGCTGGCCGCTCTGCTCGGGCCGCGTGGCCAATGTGTCGATGGGCGGCGTTCAGGTCGACATCCGGCAGGACCACAATCCGCGGCTGTCGATCGGCGATCGGGTGGGGGTGGAGATCACGGTGTCGCCGGGCCGGCCGCCGCTGATGCTCGATGCCCAATATCGACATTGTGCCATTTCATCGCCGGGCCGGCTGGGGCTGGGCTTTCAATTCCTCGGCCTGGAACATTCGCAGCCCAATCGGGCGACGCTTGCGGAAATATCTGAGTTCGTGAAGGAGATGCAGCGGGCCGCGCGGCGAATGGGCCACACAGGTGATGGCTGCGGTGACGATGCCTGACGGCCAAGATGAATGGCCGCGCAGATTCGGCCGCGCGGCAGGCGAGAATCGCCGATTGGAATTGTAGACAAAAAAAGAGGATCCGAGCTCGCCGTTACTCGGACCCTCCAAGCCAGGCTGTCCCGTCTAACAACGGGAGACCCACAGCCTCGCGTTAACTATCGGCACTGCGAACATCAGTCTTGAATGGGCCGGCCTTGTTGCCGGGTCGTTTGACGCACGGATCATCGGAATGCACAGTACGTGAATGGCCACGTCCGGTAATCCCGCAATCTCAGGTTGCACAGGCGCGACGCCGCGTTTTGTTTTTTTAATCTGTCTTTTTGTTCCCGTTCTTCATACGGGGTGCGAGGACGATGTCCCGCCGTTGCCCCCGTCATCGCAACCCCGGGAGGCCGAGCTGCCCGTCGACCTGCAGCACATGCTTCAGTTCAGGGCCGATCGAACCGCGGTCATCCCGAATCTGATTCTCGTGCTGCAGTCCGACCCGACCGGCCTGGGGGTCTCGCTCACGACGTCGCGCCCCCCGGGAGATGGGATGTCGGTGACTTTTGGGGAATTTGTCCGGGATGTGCGGCCGGAAAAGCTCGTCGGCGTCGAGATCATGATGCGCGGCGGCAAGATGTATGTTGCGGCCGGCAACATGGTGCGAACGCCAACAGCGGTCTATAAGCCGCGCGAGGCGATCATGACGATCACCGGTGTGACCGAGCACGAGGCCACGGGCACGATCAAGGGCTACTTTTATCGCTTCGCGGCGCCGCAGTCTGCCATGACCCGACCGACCGAGGTGAGCGTTGATGCATCATTTTCGGCGCGGTTGATCGTGAGATGATGTGGGCGCGCGTGAGGAGTCTGTCAGCTTGAAGCCTGGCTTGCAATGATCTGCTCGCGCAGGGCGCGCACGAATTCGATGTGTCGACGCCCGAGCAGCGTGCGGATCGGATCGAGCAGGTCGCCGGTCACCGTGGGATGAAAGAGTGCGACGCCGGCGGAATCCTCCGGCAACTCGGCCCAGACCTCGGGCGAAAGGTCGCCATCCGCCTTCAGGCTCACCCGCTTCCAGTCGAACTCGCGGGTTCCGAATGGGCCGGCGCGCACGACCAGCTTTGGTTCGTTGAGTTCGACGCCGAGGCCCGTGGTGATCGCCGCGATGATCCATCGGATCCCCGACCACGCCAGGGCCAGC
>CAYXEY010000749.1:0-2744 GCA_964464105.1 uncultured Planctomycetaceae bacterium | reverse complement strand
CGCCTATTCCGAATTCCTCGCGGCGGTCGACAGCGGCCGCGTCATGGACGTGACCCATCTCAAGGGCCGCCGCACCAACAAGCTTGTTGGGTTCGGCCTCGTCGTCGGATTGCAGGGCAGCGGCGACGGTGGCAAATACGCCGCCTCAATTGCACAACTCCAGCGCCTGCTCGAGAACTTCGAAATCCCCATGCCGCCGGGCGCCCTTGCGGACACCAAGAACGTTGCCATCGTCATGGTTGAAGTCACGCTGCCCGACAACGGCGTGCGCGAAGGTGATTCCGTCGATGTCGCGGTCAGCTCGACCGGCGCGGCCAAGAGCCTCGTCGGAGGGCGGCTTGTTCCCACGCCCCTGCAAGGTCCGGACCTGGGTGGCATCTACGCCTGGGCGAGTGGCCCGGTCACGGTCGCCGACGCCAAGATCAAGACCTCCGGCACGATTCGGCGTGGCGCGGTCATGGAAGCCGACGTCATCCACAACTATGTGAGCGACCAGCAGAAAATCACACTCGTGCTCGAGGATGACTATGCGAGCTGGTCGTGGGCTTCAGCGATTGCGGATCGCATTAATGAAGAAAATTCCGAAGTCGGGCGCATTCGCCAGCTGGCCCAGGCGGTCGGGCCGAAGTTCATCGAAGTGGCCATTCCCGAGCCGAATTGGGCCGACCCTGCTTCGTTCATCGCCGAGGTCGAGCGGACCGAGCTGCTGCTGCCGGCGCCTGAAGCCAAGGTCATCATCAACCGCCGCACCGGCACGATCGTGATCGGCGACGGCGTGACCATCGGCCCCGCGGTCATCGCCCACAACGGCATGTCGATCATGACGGTTCAACCGCCGCCGCAGCCCACGCCGGAGCGGCCGATGACGCGGGAGAACTTCGTTGCACCGGTCAGCGCGCCGCCTCCACTTCGGGGCACGGCCAAGCTGCAGGAACTGGTGGATGCGCTCAACCAGCTCAACGTACCGGCCAAGGACATCATCGAGATCATCGAGAATCTTTACAAAGGTGGAAAAATCACCGGCAAGCTGGAGTTCGTGGAATGACCATGACCAGTGCAATCAATACGAACGCGGAGGTATCGACCAGCGCGATCACCGCGGCGCAGTCCAAGGCGGCCCGGCGCAAGGCCTTTGGCGAAGTCGTGGGGAACATTTTCTACGGCACGCTGATGAAGCAGATGAACGCCTCGAAGATCAAGGGCGACTACTTCCACGGCGGACGCGGCGAGGAGGCCTTTCGCGGACAGCTCTCAATGGAGCTGGCCAAGCGCATGGGTCAGTCGCCTACCAATTCGGTGGTGAATCAGATGTTCGAGGCCGTGGAGAAGCGCCTGCCCGGCGCAACCAGCAAGACGATTGCACCCATCGGCACAGATGGATATGCAGTGCCCAAGCCGGCGTTGTTCCCGACCGAACCGGCGCCCGCGAAGCAGTATCCGGCGCAGATCAGGAAGGAGTACCCGGCGTGAAAAAGCAGACGAATGACATGACCGCGATGGTGAACGAATTGGCCGGGCTGCTCAAGCAGCTCGCCGATTTACAGACGCTCGTCAATGGGGCGGTGCGCGACAAACTCGAAGCCATGCGCCGCGCGGACGTGAACGAGATTGCCCGGCGCTCGCGGCGCGAAGCGGAACTGTCGGCCCAGGTCGTCGATGTGGACAAGACGCGACGAACGGTGGTGGGGCGGATTTGTGCAGCGCTGGACATCGCGGCGACTGAGGGGGGGCGAGAGATCACCCTTCGCTCGTTGATTAAGAAGCTGCCGGCGTCGGATCGCGACAAACTGTCTGCTCTGGCGAATGTCCTCCGCGAACGCATGCTGGCGACGGCGGAGTCGAATCGCGTGGTTGAGATCGTGTGCCACGAAATGATGGCTCACTTCAAGGCGGTTTTTTCCGCCATGACCAATGCGGCAAGCGAACGCGGCATCTATGGCGAAAAGGGCGGACGTCCGCCGAGCGGCGAGCCGCTGGTGTTGGATGCGGTTGGGTGACAGGACGCAGCGAGTGGCACGCATGCCGACGCAACGGTTGTCGGCATGGCACCCTGACAGGGATTGAATAGTCGAAGGCGACAGGTGCATTAAGGCATGGGCATCTCATCCTCATTCTCGATCGGCCGCTCGGCGCTGGCGACATATCAGTCGGCGCTGCAGGTGATCGGCAACAACATCGCCAACTCGGCGACGCCGGGCTACACGCGGCTGAATGCAAACCTGGAGCCGATTGCCAGCCTGGCGGCGGGCGGAGGACAGGTCGGCAACGGCGTGCGGCTGGCCGGCGTGTCGCGGAGCGTCAGCGAGGCCCTGCTCACGCGGCTGCGCAGCGCGGGCAGCGATCAGCAGTCAGCCTATGCTGAACGCGCCAGCTTGTCTCAATTGGAAGGCATCCTCGATCCGCTCGGCGATCAGAACCTCGGTTCGCTGATGAGCCGGTTCTTCGCATCGGTGGGCGAGCTGCAGAATAACTCGCAGAATCTCGCGTCGCGCGGCGCGGTCATCAGCGCCGGTGTGGCCCTGGCGGATCGCATCAAGGATCAGCGGCAGCAGCTCATCGACCTTCGCGCCCAGGCGGATAACGAAATCGAGTCGATCGCGCGGGATGCAAACGATATCGCCGGGCGCATCGCCGGACTCAATTTGCAGATCACCTCGACCGAAGCAGGTGGTGCGCAGGCCGGCGCTCTTCGCGATCAACGAGATCAACTGCTCGCCCGACTGTCGGAGTATTTCTCGATTACG
>CAYXEY010000748.1:0-2754 GCA_964464105.1 uncultured Planctomycetaceae bacterium | reverse complement strand
GACATGGCTGCTCGATTCCTTGGGCGCGGCAAGTCCGCTGATTCGGTCGCGCGAGCTCCGCAGCCGCCCCGCGTCGCGCCCATCGAGGAGCCGTACGATCCGGCGGAGATGATGACGATCGACACCGATCCGCTCATGCAGTGCGTGCAATTGGAGCGATTCGGCATGATCCTTGCCGGCCCGGAGAGGTGGCGCGGTCGGCCGGATTACGGCAACGTCGCCAAGAAGACGCTTGGCGTCATCGACGAACGTTATGCGCTCGTACCCGAAGGATTTGTCTCCCTTCCACGGATGATGACCGACACACCCGGTCTGCCCGAGGAGGACGTGGAAGTAGAGCCGTTCCTGCTGGCCAAGCATCCGGTCACGAACTTCCAATTCCAGAAGTTTGTCGACGCCGGTGGATATTCAAATCTCGAGCTGTGGCCCAAGGACATCTGGCCACACCTGATCGATTTCAAGGATCTGACGGACCGGCAGGCGCCGCGATATTGGCGCGGCGGCCGGCACAGCAAGAAGCTGGCCAATCACCCGGTGGTTGGCGTTAATGCTTATGAAGCAGATGCATACTGCAAGTGGGCAGGCGTGCGATTGCCCACCGAATCGCAGTGGCAGATGGCCGCAACCTGGCGCATTCGCAGCGCGGCCAACACCCTGCGGCGCTACCCCTGGGGCGACGCCCTCGACATCCAGAAGTGCAACATCTGGGCGAGTGGCGTGGGCGGGACCGCCCCGGTTGATGCCTTCAAAGGCGGATCGGCCCCCAACGACGTGCAGCAGCTCATCGGCAACGTCTGGGAGTGGACTGCCTCAGACCTGGAAATACTCGACGAGAACGGCCAGCTTGTGGTCGGCGACATGCTGATGCGCGCCATTCGCGGCGGCGCTTTTGATACCTATTTCGCGACCCAGGCCACCGGCCTCTTCAGAACCGGACTGGCCTGCATCGCACGGACGCACAATGTCGGATTCCGCTGTGCATTGGAGTTGTCGGATCTGCCGGCTCAGAGGTAGACCCCGAACCGAGGAGTAACTCGTGGCGAACGCAACGTTGAAACAACCCGTGGTTGCACCCTGCTTCATCTGCGAGCAATACAACGCCGCCGATGCACAGTTGTGCAAATCTTGCTCCGCCCCGACGGCCATAGCCACCGATTGCGCTGCGATGGGCCGCAAGCCCGGCATCGTGAGCATCGTGGGCGAAAGCAACGTGGGCAAGACCGTGTACCTGGGCTTCCTGCTGGACATGCTGTCGCAGCGAGCCGGTGACTTTGAGGCCATCCCCAAAGGCGCCTTCTCCATCGACATCCAGCAGACGGTCATCGGGCACATGTCGCGTCGGACGTTCCCGCCCAAGACGCCGATGGAAGTGAACCAGTGGTACTGGGCTTACTATCAGGTGCGCCGGCGAATGCAGGGTGCGAAGTGGGCCGACCTGGTCATGCCGGACATGGCCGGCGAATCTCTCTCGGCTGAAGTCGCAACGCCGCAGACCTTCGGGGTCATTCGCAACCTGCTGGCCAAGAGCGAAGGCGCCTTGCTGCTGATCGACGCGGCCATGGCGGCGCACGGTTCGCAAAACCCCGACTTCTTCGCCATGAAGATCCTCAGCTACATCGATTCGCTGCGCGTCACGAAGAACCAGGACAAGATCTCCATGCCGACGGCTGTCGTCTTGTGCAAGGCCGATCACTGTCCCGAGTGCTTTGATCATCCGCGCCGATTCGTCGAAGCCAACTTGAACCGCTTGTGGAACCTCTGCCAGAGCCGATTCGAGAACGTGGAGTTCTTCGCGTCAAGCGTGATCGGCTCCCTGGGATACGCCACACTGGCCGGTCACGACGGCGTCGTACCGGTGCCGCTGCACACAGCCCTTCGCGGGGTGCTTGAGCCGTTCGAGTGGATTCTGGACCAGATCTGATTGGTTTGTGGCACCGGCCAATGGCCGGTCGATTCCTGCACTTTAATATTTGAAAGGGGACAACCATGTCACCCAATTCGCCATACTTTCGCGCGGCGGTGGCTTCGCATTCCGCGTCCGCAACGGCCGTGCAGTCCGCGCCTGTGCGCGGTCCAGCGTCGATACTTGGCTTGTCTGGCGGCCCGCCCACCGGTGAATCGATTGCCGTGGAGCAAGGCGTCTTCACCTCGATCCGGTCGCACACCGGCGAAGGCTATCGCATCATCACCGCGACGCCGGGTATCAAGGCCGATGAGCGCGCCGAGATCACGCGACGTTGTCCTTCGCACGGCAGTTTCTGCGAAGACTCAGCCGACGCCGTGGGCATGTCGTTTTTCACGCTCGCGTCAGAGCGGCATTTCGTCGCCA
Organism: uncultured Planctomycetaceae bacterium; assembly: GCA_964464105.1. Lineage (GTDB taxonomy): Bacteria > Planctomycetota > Phycisphaerae > UBA1845 > UTPLA1 > CAYXEY01. The sequence goes on along the minus strand of CAYXEY010000748.1, from coordinate 425 downwards.
TTCACTGCCATGCCGGTGTCGAGCACACGGCTCGCGGCGGACAACGGGTCTACACCCATTTTGTCGTCCTGGATCAGGCCCAGTTTGGGCGGTTCGCGTTCGACGCCGGTCGGGTTACCCTGGCGATTGCAAGGGCCATCGGCGACAACCTCGTGCTGAAGGTTCCGCCGCGATTGGATTCGCTGAACCTGGTTGTTTCCGCAGTTGCCGATGAGGGCGTGGATTCCGCGACGCAGTCGACGGCTCGGAGCCTGTCGCGCTGTCTCATGAATGCAACCGATCAGGCCATCTCATCACCCTCTGATCCACTGCAGACATTCTGCGCGGCTGCAAAGCTAACGCCGGCGTTTTTCAGGGTTCGCGCAGCCTGCACCATCGGATTGAAGTTTTCACCGTCGCGACCAGTCAAGCTGGTCATCGCGCAC
>CAYXEY010000747.1:0-2755 GCA_964464105.1 uncultured Planctomycetaceae bacterium | reverse complement strand
GCCGGTGATGACACGGGGGGGCGTCGCGGGATCGTCGGAACCGCAACCGCCACCTGCGGCAGTCAGCTGTCCCATCAGGTCGACCACGGTTACGGTCGTTGCACCGTGCGTAATGTCGATCACGAGATCGCCCACCCAGGTGTGCGTGACCTTGATGTCGACATTGAGATCGCTGATGGTGCCGGTCTGCCCAGCAATGTTCTGGACGTTCGTAACCGGGGTACCAACGCCACCTCCTGCCGGACCGTCAGGAATGGCAAGCGACGTGACGAAATTGAACTCATTCGTGGCTTGGCAAATCCCGCCCAACGTGAGCGTGCCGCCGGCAACCGCACAGGCATTTGGGCTTGAACCCGGGATGCAGGTGTTGGCACCCACGCAGCAGCGACCGACGCACTGACTGCCGTCACCGCACGCAACGCCGACGCCGCCGAAGGTGCCGCCGTTGGCGACACAGGGTTGGGGGCCATCATCGATGCAACCGCCATCAGGCAGACAGCACCGTCCGAGACACTCGGCCGGGGTCAGAGGATTGCAGGCCGTAAGGAAGCCGCCGAAGACAAATCCGGCGCCCGAGCAGGCATCAGCCGACACCGTGGAGCAGAAGCCATCAGGCTGGCAGCACTTGCCGACGCAGGTTCCAGCGTTGCAAGTCGTGGCCAGACCGCGGAAGTTATTCGGAGCCACGCAGGCGGCCGGAGTCGTTTCGGTGCAATCGCCATCCGGCTCGCAGCAAGCGCCGGTTGTCGCGGTGCTCGGGGTGAGGCTGAAACCGTCCACGTCGAAGGTCTCGCCGGCACTCTGGAAATTGTCGCTGACCATCACGACCTGCTCAATCTTGGTGGCAGGACTGGTGTTGGCCTCGTTGATGTCTGTGTAGATCAAAGCGCCGTCGTAGAAATACTTAATCTCGCCGTTCGGAGCGTATTCGACGCGGAAGGTTTTGTAGGCGTTTTCCGTCCAGAGCACGCCCGTATTCGCAAAAAACCCACCCGCACCAATGTCGTCACGAACGTAGATCGTGCCCGGCTCGGTTCCGGCATCACCGGAAAAGCTGAACACGACTCGCCACTTCAGGAAGCCCTGCGAGGGCGCCTGACCAATCAGGTGATAATCGGCGCCACCATCATTGGAAATCTTGATCCGGCATTCAAACACGCTCGGTCCCGAAGTGGGAACAACCAGCGCGGGCGAGAAAGCACCCGTGAGGGTTCCGTCCGCGATGCCCGTCGCATCAGTGATGCGAAGGTGCTGGGTTCCCGTGTCGGGCGTCGCGTCTGAAATCACGACGCTGGGGAAAACGGCCAACGCGTTTGACGCGTTCCAGCCCTGCTGACCAACGCCTCCAACAACGGTGTCGATCTGGCCGACGGTGAAGGGGCTTTCAAAGCCGGTAACCAACGTTCCCGGGCCATGGGACACCGGGCCGTCGACGGCTACATCCGACTCAAGAACAATGCTCGTTCCCAACGCTTTCTTGTCGTTGGCCAACCGCGGTCCTGCCAGTGCAACCTGCACGCTCAGGAGCGCCAGCGCTGACGCAATACACGCCGTTCCAACGAAGTTCCGATTACGATTCACCATTGATCCCTCACTCCTTTTCCATGTTTCCAATGAACCCACGAGTTGCTCGCCGTTCAGTGCCGCCAGCCCTTTGTCGGAGGCTGGAAGCACACAAATTCCATTGCCAACGGACGCCCTTGGGGCGCCGTGCATCATTGGTTAAACACCAACGACGACCGAACCGTGGCGAGTGCCATGACGCTGCCTCGGGATTCAGCGAACTGAACCCAAAACAGGCGCGCAAGAACACATGCCCACCAATTCAGAAAATCCTAAGAATCTCCCTAACTCCACGACCCCGACCGAAGCTTGATCGTTGTCACTCTAATCCCACCTCAATGTTACGCGGTCAGTACAACAGGGGTCAAGAAACCCGGGTGGCAATTTTCAACCAAATGCACCTGTTAACAGCAAAGTTAAGCTGCTTGAGCACTCGTTTCCGGAGCGAAAATCAGACATTCTTATTCCGAATTGAGTTCATTTCGCCGATATGGTGGCTTGTTATCGTGCGCACGCCTTGTTGTCCGTGCTGGTCCGGAAAATAAGGAGGCTCGCGCGGATCGTTGACCCGCGCGAGCCTCCAGCTACGGCCAAGCTGAATTACCCGGTATCAGGCTAGTGACAGGCGATCCCGATCGTGTACGTCGTGCCCGCCGGAGAAGCCGGGGAGTAGTGTTCGACGCGGATCAGGTACGTCGTGTTCGGCGTCACGGTTGACGTGAACTGCGACGTGCCCAGGTTCGGCGCGGAACAATCGTCGTCGTCGCAGGACATTTCGACCGGCGCGACGCACGTGCTGCCCGGCGTGTACATGGTTACCACGGTGTCCTCCTGGGCCGCCGTGAATCCGCACAAGGATACAGTCACGACAGTTGTCGTCGGTCCACTGGTGAACGAATACCACCAGTCCGAATCCTTGGCGAAAGGACCGCCTCCGTTGAGTTCGCAGGTGCTGTCCGGTTCGGTTCCAAGTACGAGTCCTTCGGCGCTGGGAATCGCCGTGTGCGTCTGACCGCAGGCAATCACGCGCGGCGCAGCGCACGTGTCCGCGCCGGGGCCGGGCACAATGTTCGCAAGCGAAGGACAGGTGTGATTCACACAGTCCACGCCCGGCGTATAGACACCTGCCTGACTTCGACAATCTGACTCGGTCTGAACGGTGCAGTTGCCGCCGACGCAGCACGCGCCCGTC
>CAYXEY010000746.1:0-2757 GCA_964464105.1 uncultured Planctomycetaceae bacterium | reverse complement strand
CAAATTATCGACGGGAGGCAGCTGTGCTGGCCCGGGCGGACCAACGGCAGGACGTGCCCCGTGTTCGGCGTGCGCTCGTGGCGGTCACGAAGTCGTGCATCACGTGTCACATGGCCCTGGGCGGACCGCATTTCGCCTTCGATAATGCAGCCGACGGACCGGACGCGGCAGACGGTCGACCGCCAGTCCGAAATCGTCCGCCTGTGCGGGACTCACGGCCGGGCAGGCGATCAGCGAGCCCCTCTCGCAATCCGCGCGGTAGCAGCAATGCCGCTCCGAGTTCGCCGGATGACGGACCCCCGCCATCACGCCCCCAGCCCAATCGTTCGATCGAGCCGGATATTGATGATGATCTATGAGAGTCGGACGGGGATGTGGGAGCTGAGCTTTTTGCTTCTCGAAGCCCTTATCCGCTCCTCGCCAATCCCGGCTAACTCGAAAACCGTTCGCGCACGAGCTTGTTGAATCGCTCGATCAGCACCGGCAGATCGACCGTCACGATCTGTCCGTCCTTCACGACGGTGCGGCCGTTCACGATGACGCGATCGGCTCGTCCGACGTGGCATAGCATGAGGGCCCCGAGCGGATCCTGTTCGATCGCACCAGCCAGGGCGATGTCATCCTTGCGGAAGAACGCGAGATCAGCGGCGAAGCCCGGCGCGATCTGCCCCAGTTCGGGACGATTGAGCACCGCGGCGCTGCCGGTCGTGCCGAGCGCGAACGCCTCGGCCGTGGTCATTGCAGCCGGCCCTCCGTGCATGCGGGCCAGCAACATCGCCTGCCGCGCCTCTGCGAGAACGTGATTTCCATCGTTGCTGCTGCTGCCGTCGACGGCGAGGCCCACTTTCGCGCCGCGATCGAGTAGGTTGCGAATCGGCGGAATGCCGCTTCCGAGCCGCATGTTCGAACACGGGCAATGCGCGACGCCCGTCTTGCTTGCTGCGATGCGAGTAATGTCGCTGTCGGACAAATGCACGCAATGGGCAAGATAGACGTCCGGCCCGAGCCATCCGATCTCATTCAACCATTCGATCGGACGCATGCCGAACTTCTCGCGGCAGTACGCATCCTCATCGGAAGTCTCAGCGGCGTGGGTGTGCAGCAGCACGCCGCGCTGGCGAGCGAGGGCTGCGGTGTCGCGGAGCAATTCGCGGCTCACCGAAAATGGCGAACACGGCGCAAGATCGATGCGGCGCATCGAGCCACGCGCCGGATCGTGAAACGCATCGATGACGCGCTCGCAATCCTTGAGAATCGCCGCCTCATCCTGAGTGCAATCGTCCGGCGGAAGGCCCCCGCCCGACTGACCGACGCTCATGCTTCCGCGGCAGGCATGTATCCGCATGCCCAGCGACTCTGCGGCCTCCAGCACGGCCTCCAGTCGCACGTCGCTTCCCTGAGGGAAGATGTAAAAGTGATCGCTGGTTGTGGTGCAGCCGGAGAGCAGCATTTCGGCCATGCTGATCTGCGCCGCGAGTTTGACGGCCTCGAAGTCGATGTGCCGCCAGCGCTGATAAAGCTGCGTCAACCAGCTGAAGAGCGGCGCATCTTGCACGCACTTCAATCCGCGCGTGAGCGACTGATAAAGATGGTGATGGGTGTTGATGAGGCCGGGAATGACGACGTGATTCGACGCGTCAATGATCTCGGCCTGAGGCACCTCTACAACTTGATCTCGTGAAGTCTCCGATTGAAATTCCGCAATGACTGCGTCGGTAATTCGAATTGTTGAATTGCCGACTGCGCCGGGAATTCCCTTTGCCCACGCAATGGCCGCTGAACCATGGATCAACTGTATATTCATGGCGCTCGTCCGAATGCATCCGGAATATCCCTTGCGCCGTGCAACACACGCACGAGTTCGATTCCCTCCAAAACCGGACGATAGTAAATCACGTAATTACCAATGGCATGGCTGCGAATGTTCTCACCGAGCGCAGCCCTTAATACTCCAATGTGGGGCTGAGTTGCGATTAGTTCGGCAGTTTTTTTGATGTTCTCAGCAAATTGGTTTGCAGCGACCACGTTGTCTGCTGCAATGTAAAGCCAGATTTCCGTCATGTCCTCGTCAGCTCCTGGTGAGTTGATGACGGTGGGCATTCCAATCACCGATTTCGTTCTGCCAGTCGTTTCATCCCCTCCGATTTGATCCGATCGATGTCCAGGGGCCTCCCTTCGCCGCTATTGAGTTGGTCGATGCCGATTTGAATGTCTCTGCGAAGCTGTTCGTGTTTCCGATTCAATTCTCGCAGCACATGTACCGCATTAATGAGGAGATCTTGTTCGGAGGCATACTCTCCGCTTTCCACTTTGCCGCGCACGAAGTCAGCCAAATCAATGGGCAATTGAACTGTCATTCGTAGCTCTCCAAGGGATGCGCCTGCCTCGATAATTGAGCGAGCAAGGCCGCTTCGCACTAACAATTGTAGCGGTGCGCGACCATCCCTGGGATGTCTTCGCGTTATCGCCCCATCCGCGCGTGTTCGGGCGCGAGGCCGAATCGCGTCTCGTACGGGACTGCAGCCTCCTCCGGATGCAGCAACTCCCACACGCGCTGCGGCGTGCACGGCGTGGTGTGCGGCTGAATGCCGATGGCGTTCTTCACACGCCGCCTTTCGAGCTTCTGGAGTGCCTGACCCTTGCCGGCGCGGTCCATGACGCGAGCGGCGGGCGCTTCGATCCGACGGTGCAGGCGCTCTGGCGGGCCGAGGCCATGGCGTGCGAGCTGCCGGTGATAACTTCGACCGGCGGGGCCCT
>CAYXEY010000745.1:0-2757 GCA_964464105.1 uncultured Planctomycetaceae bacterium | reverse complement strand
ATCTTGTATATTAGGGCCGAGGTAGCGCACAGTGGACTGACAAGTGTAAGCTCCGCGACTTCGAGTTTCGTACCGAAGCTCGGCGCCGGAGAGACGCCAATTCCGACACGTCCGTTGCTGTCGACTTCGATTCCACGTGTTTGTAGTGAATAAGTCGCGTTCGGCGTCGCTTGAAGCGCCTGACGCGGAGAGAGCGTTGTGTAGTTACCTGTTCCTGAAGGGCTCCGCACCGAAACCTGCAACCATCGGGCATTTCCGGTGAAGGCTGGCGCACCAAAATCGAGCGATACCGCGAATACACCGTTGACCAGGGCGATGTTGTCCTTCGGTAGCATCGCGCCAATCTGCGAGCCATCCGCCAGTGCGTCGTGCAACGTGAATTGGAAATCGGCGTTGGTCACTGCCGGCATTCCGGGCGAGCTTAGATTGCCCTGATAAGTGAAATCCGTGCCGAGGGGCGTCTCGGACACAAGCCTCGCCGTGCAAACTAGGAGAAACACGGGTTGAATAAGAAATATCTTTCGATACATGCGTATCTCCTCGTCATGTCGCGGTCAATCGCGCGGACCCATTGCAATAAAGTAAAAGCGCCCGTCCACCAGATTTCCGTCGCTGCGCCGCACAACCTGCAGAGTTATTGCGTTGGACGTCACATCGGTGAACTCGATGAAACAGGATGAAAACCCGACTGAGATTGCGTTTGCTGTTGCCACGGGAAAACTACTGAAGCTGGTGGAGAAGTCGATTCGATAAACGCCTTCCTGAAGACGGGCGACTGAAAAGCCCTGCCCGTACACAACCTCGCCGGTCGGGTCGACGCGTCCTCGAATGATGCGCAGGTCTTCTTTTCCAGTCGCAGGGAAGCGCTTTCCCTCAGTGCCGGTCAATGCGACCCTGCCTGACGGATCGCCGTTACGAATGTAGAGAAGCGTCGGGTCCTCCGGATCGGAGAAGCCAATCTCGCCAGTGGTCTGCGGCTCATTGATGGTGCGAGGAAAAAACTGCACGCTTGCCGTGCGAGTGCCATCCAGGACCAGCAAAGGTTCGTGAGGGAATCCAAGAAAGCCAAAGGTCTTTACATGAAGGGTGCCGGCAGGTTGGTTGACCTTGATTCCAACGCTTCCATTGGCGTCAAGGTGCATGGACCCGAATCCGTCAGTAAAGAAATCCAGATTGCTGTTGTTGGAATAGGTTTGAATGCCGGCCACCGCATTGGTCCCGGCGGCATTCAGCGCGAAGAAACCCGCGCCCTGGGTAACGGCGACATTCCCCGCAACGTTTAATCTGGCAAAGGACTGCGGCGGCGGCGTCATGCCAACGCCGACTCGGCCGCTATTGTCCACGGAGATGCCGCGGGTATTTGAGGAATAGGTTGCATTGGGTGTCGCCGTGACCGGCTGGCGCGGGGCGAGCGTGTTAAATCCGCCGACTCCCGCGGGACTGCGAACGGCAACCTGCAACCAGCGAGCCTGACCGGAAAACGCTGCAGGGCCAAAATCAAGCGAGAGAGTAAAGATGCCGTTTGTGACTCCCACGCTTTCTCTCGAAATCGTCGCGCCGATCTGGGCGCCCTCACTGATCGCGTCGTAGAGCGAGAATTGGAAGTCCGCGGTAGTGATGGCCGGCTGCCCGGACGCATTCAGCAGACCCTGATATGTAAATTCAGAACTGAGCGGTACCTGTGCCGGCGATAGTTTCTCGACAGCCAGCAGTAAAGCTGAACAAATGAGATAGTGTTTACAATTCATCGCTTTTGCACCTAATTACTCGGCCGGGACGCATCTGCACTCACCATCGGTGAGGGCTTGCCGTGTGCGCGCCGCTCTTCGATCGCTCTCAGGCGATTCTGCCACGCCTTGTCGGGGTCCGTGTCGGACTTCAGCCATGGACGGATGACCTTGTAGTTCTCCCAGCCCTTGCGCACCGCCTCGACGCGCCAGTCGAATTCGTAGTTACCCGTGCCGCTGTTAAGTTCGCCGACTTCAATTCCATCCAGACTCACTTTTGACGTGGCCAGTCCCTTGGATTCAAGCGAGCGCGGCGTGAGCTGCACGGTCATGCCGGGCTCGGAGGCGAGATTGCGGAAGTGATCGGGGAGTTCGATATTTGCACGACCATTGACTAGCGTAGCCGTGCCACGGACATACATGGCGGCTTCGGGCCCCTCGGGGCAGCAGTACCAGATGTCGGTTGAGGCATCGTCGGGATTGGGCGAGCGGAAGTTCTTGTCATCCGCGAACATGACGCCGTTTCCGGTATCAAAGTCGCGATAGAATCCGGCCAATTCGTCACCGGTGACCGGGCTGATCATCTTTAGCTCGGGATTGAATACGTTTCCAGGAAAGGGATTAGGTGGTTCGGGCGGAGTGATTGTGAGGTAATCCCCCATTTTCCAGATCAGATGTTCTGGCCCGGACGATGATTGCCGGCCGCCCATGATGCGGAGCGTCGCGTCAACCAACCCCAGCTTACAGTCACCGGACACTAGCAAGTCGTCGTTCATTCGCACGTCCCCCTCCACTTCAAGCCTTGCACTCGTTGGAGAGGTTCCTATTCCGACGTTTCCATCCGTGGTTATGAAGACGCGATCGATCGGAGGCTGAGCTGGAGTGCCTGTCGCGAAGGAAATACTGCCGTCACGCAGACTCAGACGTGAAGTGCTGCGGAGATTGTCGACGATCTGGTGATTTCCACCGGCATTAAGATAGTAGTTATTACCCAAATGCAATCCGTCCTGGACAGGAATAAGATCGAGAG
>CAYXEY010000744.1:0-2762 GCA_964464105.1 uncultured Planctomycetaceae bacterium | reverse complement strand
AATTCAATCGTGGCACTCCGCTGCCGTGGCGAGCAGGGGAAGTCCTTTCCATTCGTTCAAGTGGACCCAGATCGGCGTGGCTTCGCCACCGCCGTCTGAGCCACTTAACTTGATCCGTTAGGGGGCTCGAGCAGGGGTGACGCCTTGACGTTTTGACGTCATAGCGTTACGCTTTACGTTATGGAAGACTCCAAGCGCGCCACCGTGTACTTCGACGCCTCGGTTCATCAGGCCCTCCGCCTGAAAGCCGCGGCTACTGATCGGTCGATTTCCGACATGGTCAACGACGCCGTGAAGGTCGCTCTGGCAGAAGACGCCGAGGATCTTGCGTCGTTCGATCAGCGCAAGGCAGAGCGCAGCGTTTCCTTCGAGGCACTGGTTCGCGATCTGAGGAAACGTGGCCGAATATAGGCTGCTGATCAAGCCGTCGGCCGCAAAGGAGATAGAGGCGGTCGGAACCAAGCGGGACCGTCAACGAATCGTGGGGCGGATTCAGTCGTTGGCGACGGAGCCCAGGCCGCCGGGCAGCGAGAAGCTCGCAGGGCCGGGCGCCCTGTTTCGAGTCCGACAAGGCCACTACCGCGTCATCTACGCGATCGATGACGCGCATCAGACCATTGAGGTCATCAAGGTGGGGCACCGCCGTGAGGTCTATCGCAACGCCCCCTAACCTTGCTCATATGGACTCCCCCCGGACGGCAAGAGGCTGATCCGGCCGTGTCGGGTGAAGAATTCCACCCGGGCCATGCCGGGAACCGCTCGCGGCGCCCTTGCGTAAGCTCCCCCTCCCGGTAGACAGCGGAAACTGGACTTTTCTGGCAGGATTTTGTGCTGGAGGGAAGTCCGATGAAGAAGTCGCGGTTCACCGAATCGCAGATCGTGGCGATTCTTAAGGAAGGGGAAGCCGGGTTGGCGGTGGCGCAGTTGGTGCGCAAGCACGGGATCAGCGCCGCCACCTACTACCACTGGAAATCGAAGTACGCCGGGGCTGGGGTGCCGGAGCTCAAGCGACTGCGTGAACTCGAAGCCGAGAACGCCAAGCTCAAGCGGATGTACGCCGACCTGGCGCTCGAGAACACCGCGATCAAGGACGTTCTCAGCCGAAAACTCTGACGCCGTCAGCCAAGCGCGAAGCGATCCGGATCATGACCGAAGAACACGGTTTGCCGATCGTGCGTGCTTGCCAGGCAGCCCGGTTCTCGCGGGCGGCGTACTACAGGCCGGGAACGGATTGGGTGGCGCGGGACGCGGAGATCATCGCCGCGTTGCAGGCGATCGTGACCGAGGAGCAGCGCTGGGGCTTCTGGAAGTGTCACGACCGGCTGCGGGCTCAGGGATTTTGCTGGAATCACAAGCGTACCTGGCGGGTGTACTGCCAGCTGCGCCTGAACCTGCCGCGCCGGACCAAGCGACGCGTTCCGCAACGGGTGCGCCAACCTCTCTGGGTCGAGCCGCGGATGAACGCGGTCTGGGCGCTCGATTTCATGCGCGACACGCTCTACAGCGGCAAGGTGTTCCGGACCCTGAATGTGATCGACGAAGCCAATCGCGGGGCCCTGGGGATCGACGTGGCGACGAGTATTCCGGCTGCGCGCGTTGTTGCCTTCGTCGGCCAGATGATCGACCTGCATGGCCGGCCGGATGCCATCCGGTGCGACAACGGTCCCGAGCTGACCAGTCAATGCTTCACCGATTGGTGCCGCGATCAGGACATCGAGATCCGCTTCATCCAGCCGGGCAGGCCCGACCAGAACGCCTACATCGAGCGCTTCAACCGGACCTATCGCGAGGAAGTCTTGAGCGCCTACCTGTTCGACTCGCTGAACGAGGTCCGCGAGATCACCGCTGAATGGCTCGAGCGGTACAACGAGACCAGGCCGCACGACGCGCTGGGAAGCCTGCCGCCAGCGCGTTATCGCGAGCAGTTGCTCGCCCCCGAAACTCCAGTTTAGAACTGTCTACTTGACGGGGGAGCTTACGCTTGAATCTTGATGACGCCGAGGGTTCCCGGTAGGCTAGGTTTTTCCACACCCTCGTTAGGCGTCACAAACGACCACGTCGCCGCCTCTACTGACGAAGGAATCCCATGGGTGCTGCTGAAATCAAAGTCGGCCAACTTGGCATCAACTACGTCGTCGACGGCTCGCGCACCGGGAGCATCGGAATGTTTGAACTGACCGTGCCTCCTGGCTCGAACGTTCCTCCGCCACACAGCCACTCCAACAACGAAGAATGCCTGTACGTACTGGAGGGAACCCTTCGATACTCAGTCGGAGCCGAGACTCGCGATCTGACACCAGGCCAAAGCATGAGCACCCCAAAGGGCGTAGTTCATGCTTTCTCGAACCCGTTCACCGAGACCGCTCGCGCCTTGGTCGTCCAGTCTCCGGACATCGGCGCCCAATACTTCAGAGACGTCGCCGTGGTGGTCAACGCCGGCGGACCGCCGGACAAGGCAGCCCTCGTATCCGTCATGTCCAAGTACGGGCTTGTCCCGGCCGCGCCGAAGTGACGCCTAACAGGCTGTTGAAGATCGCGGTCGTTTCATCGCCCTATCCGATCGACGAGTTGTCGCAGTCGAAGTCATGTTCGAGCCTTCGGGGTGACGACGATGCGCGGACCGTATGCGATGCAGGAAAGTCTGTTCGAGTGCAGCAACTGTTCTTGCGCGAGAACGGGAGCTGGCGGCCCTTCGCTCGCGGAGCCTGGGTCGCCGCGCTTGCCGCGCTGCTGCTGACTGCCGTCCGGGTCACGCCTCGGGG
>CAYXEY010000743.1:0-2764 GCA_964464105.1 uncultured Planctomycetaceae bacterium | reverse complement strand
GGCGCCGAGCAGGTCGCGGGCATCGCGGGCGATGTCCAGGGCCATGCGGACATTGTTCCACTTGGCCATCGAAACCTGCGCATGGTGCATGACACCCTGGTCCTTGAGGCGGCCGAGCTGCAGTGAGAGCAGCCGCATGAGAGTGATCTTGCGGGCCATGTCGGCCAGGCGGCGCTGAACTGTCTGCGTGTGCGAGATCGGCCGCTTGAAGACCACGCGGATCTTCGAGAACTCCAGCGCCTCGTTGAAGCAGGCGATGGCCGCACCGATGCCGCCCCAGGTGATGCCGTATCGCGCTTGCGTCAGGCACGAGAGCGGTCCACGCAGGCCGGACACGTTCGGCAACATGCTCGATTGTGGCAGCTTGACGTTCTCGAAGAACAACTCGCTCGTGATCGATGCCCGCAACGAGTATTTCTTCAAAATGTCGCGCGTGGTGAAGCCGGGCATGCCCTTTTCAACAAGGAAGCCGCGGATACCCTCGTCCGTACTCGCCCACACGATGGCCACGTCGGCGATCGAGCCATTCGTAATCCACATCTTGGCCCCGTTCAGCACCCAATCGCCACCGCGCTTGACCGCATGCGTCTTCATGGTGCCCGGGTCGGAGCCGCCATCCGGCTCGGTCAGGCCGAAGCAGCCAATGATCTCGCCCTTGGCCATGCCGGGCAGGAACTTCTGGCGTTGCTCTTCGCTGCCGTGCGTGAAAATCGGATACATGCACAGGCTGCCCTGGACCGAGACGAAGCTGCGCACGCCGCTGTCGCCGCGCTCCAGTTCCTGGCAGACCAGGCCATAACAGACGTTGTTAAGGCCCGCGCAGCCGTAGCCCTCGATGTTGCAGCCCAGCAGGCCCATGCCCGCGATTTCGGGGACGAGTTCCTTCGGGAAGCGATGGTGATCGAACGCATCGGAGATGACGGGCAGCACGCGCTCATCGACGAACCGCCCCACGGTCTCCTGGATTTGCTGCTCCTCCTCGGAGAGGAGGGCCTTGACGTTAAAGAAGTCGTTGGAGACGAGGGCTTCAATTTGCTTGTCCATTACGGTGCCGGCCATCGGGGTTGCTCCGGGGAGTTTCAAAGTAGCGAAAACTGCCAATTCAGTGCGGCACAAAAGCCCCTGCCGCGCGAATCGCCCAGTATATCGCGCCTCGTGCTAGAATGAGACCTGTGCCCAATCGGGCCTCCCAGACTCCCGGAGTTTAAGAATGGCTGCCGATATCGAGTTGCAGAATGTCAGCAAGGTCTACTACAAGGACCGGCTGGAAATCCCCGTCATCGCCGGGCTGAATCTCAAGATCAACGCCGGCGAGTTCGTGGCCATGATGGGTCCATCCGGATCGGGCAAGTCCACCCTGCTGCACCTTATGGGCGGGCTGGATCAGCCGACCGGCGGCACCGTTCGCGTCGGCGAGAACTACCTCGAGGCGATGTCGCAGATTCAATTGACCAAATGGCGTAGCCGCCACGTTGGGTTCATTTTTCAGATGTACCACCTCGTGCCCGTGCTCTCGGCGGCGCAAAACGTTGAGCTGCCGCTGCTTATTTTCAAAGGAATCTCATCCGCAGATCGCAAGGAGCGAGTGCGCACGGCGCTTTCCGTCGTCGGGCTGGCTGATCGCATGGATCACCGGCCCAACCAGCTCTCCGGCGGACAGGAACAGCGTGTAGCCATCGCCCGGGCGATTGTGACCGACCCGGATGTGATTCTGGCTGACGAGCCGACCGGCGATTTGGATGCGAAGACGTCTCTGGAGATTCTCAACCTGCTTAATTTGCTGAATGTCGAGTTCGGCAAGACCATCGTCATGGTGACGCACGACCCCAAGGCGGCGTCCCACGCGACGCGCACGCTGCACCTGGAGAAGGGCGAACTGGAGCGCGACGAAATGAACGCCCCCCGCCCCACCGCCGGAGCCTCGGCATGACGACGGGCTACCTCGTTCTGCAAAACCTTCGCCGCAATCGCCTGCGCACGGTGCTCACCCTGGTGGCCTTTGCGCTGCCGATGGGGATCTTTGTGCTGGCGATTTCATTTCTGGTGGCCTTGATTGACATCGGTAAGCGCAACGAGCAGCAACTCCGACTCGGCGTACATCACAAAGTCACGTTGATCAACATGTTGCCGGATGCGATGCGCCGACAGATCGAAGGGTTGGACCCCGAGCGAAAGAAATTGACCGCCGTTTGCGGCATGCGCTGGTTCGGTGGAAAAGTGCCGGAAGAACAACGGCCCATCCAAAGCCTCGCGGCCGACGTCGACACGTTCGCCGAAGTCTATCCCGACGCCGACATGTCTCCCGCGGACATCGAAGCCTGGACCAAAGATCGCCAGGCCGCCGTAGTCGGACGATCGGTCATCACCCAATATCAGGACAAATACCCCGAGTTTCGACTGGGCGGTCGCGTCACCCTTAAGAGCAGCGTTCCGCCCTATCTCGAGCTTGAGTTCCATATTGTGAAGATCGTCGATACGCCCGGTCGCACGCTTACGTTCTATTTTCGGCGCGATTATTTGAACGAATCTCTGATCGCTGCCGGAGAGGAGGCCGCCAAATGTAATATTTTCTGGATCAAATGCCGCGATTCCGATGGCCTGCGGAGCATTCAGTCCGCCATCGACGCGGAATTCGCGAACAGCCCGAACGAAACCAAGAGCGAGGATGAGAACGCATTCGCCGCAGGCTTTACCAAGGCACTGGGGGATCTTCCCTCATTAATGAACAGCGTTGCCATTGTCGTGCTGGTGATCATTGGATTGG
>CAYXEY010000742.1:0-2765 GCA_964464105.1 uncultured Planctomycetaceae bacterium | reverse complement strand
AGAAACCTTGGGACATTAGGCGCTCACGAGCCTCAGATTGCGGCGGACATAACAGAACGCTGACAGCATGGCCTGCTGAGCGCTGATGAGCGCTAGGCCCTCACCGTGAAAATCCAGCGCGTCACGGATCGGCAAAGGCCCGAACGGCGTGAGGTGCACGTCCCGAATCATCCCTTCGGGAACGTAGTTCAGCTGTTCCAGCAGGGAATTGTTGACGAACCCTTGTGTCGTGAAGGTGTGTTCCAAGTCCAGCAGCTGTTTGCTGGAGCCCAGCCCGTAGCACGATGCCATGTGGTCGCAGTAGCCTGGGTTCACGACCTTCTGCGCCACGTAGACCGGCACGTCCTTGCAGGACAGGTCGCGCATAAGGGCGGTAGTCGATGCGCCGGTGCCGCACAGGTCCGCTACCAACACCTTGCTTCGGAAGGCTTGCCTGCAGTAATCTAGATAGGACGATGAGTTCTGAGTCCGTGCGCAGCGCGAGGTGTACCAGTACTCCGCCTGCAGCCCGGCGCTGGCGCTGAACTTCTCCCGCAGCACCTCAAAGAGCGCCTGCAAGTTCCGACCATCGCGTGAAGCGAAGAGAACCTTCTCAACACCGCCAGTCGAGGCCTTGTGGAGCAGATCAACCGCCGAGGTGATCAGAAACGGCACGTTGAGACTGAACTGAAGACGGTACAGCCATTCTGGCACGGCCCCCACGACAACTTGCAGGCGTGCCGCGCGAATCGCTCGGGCGGCCGCGGGCGCTTGGCACCCGAGCAACAGTTGTTCGAAAGCCGTGGGCCTGGCCAAGCTCGTTAGGCGTGCCTTCATGCCGGCCTCGCGGGCGAGCCGGACATCGCTGTGCAGATTGTCCCCGAGGTGCATGCACTGCAGGCCATTCGCGGCGAGATGGCGCCAGAGCTCGCCGCTGGACTTGCCGCGTGTGCTGATGAGGATGGAGCGATCACTTTGAATGCCGGCGCGCTTGATCAGTTCGCGAATGACGGGCACGGGCAGGTACATGTCGGTGACCAGCACCGCGTCCTGCGGAAGATTGCGCACATGCTCGGTGATCGGCAGCACATTCTCCAGTTCGACGAGCACCTCGTTCCGCATCAAATCATCCGTGGCTTGCTCGTCGACCGAGAGCATGCGCTGAAGCTGCCGGTAGATGTCCGCCAGCGTGTAGTCGCGCTGACTGAGCTGTTGTTCGGCCTGGATCCGTGCGGCAGCGAAGCCCGCAACGCCGGTGCGGGCCTCGACCGTCTTGAAGACTTGATGTGGTTCGATGCATCGGCGGGCGATCAGCGTGTCGAATATGTCGAACGTGCGTAGGCATCGGCGCGGCCGAGCGGTGGAGGGGTGTTCGGACGTGGAGTAACTCATCGGCGAGACTCTTGAGGCACGGATTCAGAATGGTTGGGAGGTGAAGCGCTCGGTTTCGGCGACGATGCCGCCTAGTTGGGCGATGGACTGCGGGTGCAATGGAATGTTCGCGTCGGCCAGCATTTCGCCGATGGCGCGGTCTTCGTAGATGCGCCCTTGGGCATCGCCTGGATACATAACCCACTGGCGCACCAAGTGCTCGACTGCGCGCGAACCGAGCAGGTAGAGCGGACCGTAGGCAAACAGGCTCTTCATCTGGCGGGAATAGATTGGCGTCGGCGCGGTCGTCTTGCCAAGGTGCCAGCAACGATCACACACACGGCCCCAGGGATGCCCTGTGTATTGATGTTGAGCAGCCATGCCGGCAAGCCGATCGGCATCGAAGTCGCTGGCGAGTTCGACATCGTCATCTGTCTTCGCGATGGCGACAGGCCCGAAGCGCTGGCAGAGATGTGTCAGCCCCTCAAGCACTTTGTACGTCAAGGCCTCGTAAGCATCGGACACGGGAAGCGTGCTGACTGGTCCGTTGTGGCTGGCTACCCGTACGCCCGGGTCGCCTATGACGATCTGCGCGTGCGCGCCGCGGCCGCTGAGCGCCGCGTGCAAGGCTAAGGCCTTGTCCAGATAGCGGCGACAACTCGTGATCATGAAGATCAGGGCAGGTTTGGTGCAGCCTTGTCGGCGCGAGGTCATTAGCGCCTGGAACAGCTGTTGTGAGCGCGCCTGTTCTGGCGCCAACGCAATCAACTGCCGCACCAACAGCTCGCCGAGGTCTTCGGGAAGGTGCTCGATGGTTCGCACCAGCAACTGCTGCCAGATCAACGCCGCCTCGTCGCTGCACAGCTTGCGACCGACGATCGAAAAAATCGTCAGCACCCGGTCCTCGAACGTCGGGCCGGCAATCCACCGATCGATTTGGGCGCGCGTCAGTTGGGCTTGCATGTGCTGCCGGACATCGTGCGCCGGCGGTGTTCGAGGGGGTACCACGCGGCATGTGGTATGAGGCTGGCTGGGTAGTTCCATTGATGCTCGCGTTCTACGGCCTTGGGGAGAGCCGCGATCGCGCCTAAGGGCCACACAGATGCTGCGGCATCGACGTAATCTTCTCGACTGGCCGGCCTGGCGAGTCAAGTGAAAAGCGGAACGAGATCCCTGCAATTGCGCGCTCGATACGCGGACCCGAGAAAACGGGCAACTCCCGCACTCCTCCCGACGCGACAGTTCAACGGGATTGCCGTTGTATGGTCGGCGTGCGGCTGCGGATGCTGGAGTCCGAGACCGATCTCAGCTACGAGCGGCTGCTGCGGGCCCCTCGTCGTTTCGTGTGGAACGCAACATTGACCTGAATCCGTGACCCCGCCGCTCGCTGCTGCGGCCAAGTCGTTGATGTGATG
>CAYXEY010000741.1:0-2767 GCA_964464105.1 uncultured Planctomycetaceae bacterium | reverse complement strand
AAGATCGAAGAAGCCGGCATGAGCGAGGAATGTGAGCGCGCCGGATGAGCGACCGTGCAGCATCATCGCGAAGATGGACGCTACCGGCTCATGCCAGGTCCACGCGGGGGAGTTCGCTCCAGCGTAGTACGCTCCAGCCGCGGCGTCGTACAGGATGTCGGCGGCCATCATGGTTTCGATGATGCCGAGGATGAGGATGCCCTCGCCTGAGAGGGACATGCGATCGAGCCGCTTAATGATACGGTAGTATAAAAAGACGCCCGCCCCGGCCATGACCGCGACGGCGACGATGTCCTTGATGCACGAGTAAAGATTGCCCAGCACAGTGCCGTGATCGAAGAGCCACCAGCCGAAGAGGTCGTGCTGATCGGCAGGCAAAACGCCGGTGTACCCGCGGGCGAACAGGATGAGCGAGCGGAGCAGCAGGATCACAAAGCCGGCGAAGATCGCCTTGTGGGCGATGCCTGCGGTGAAGTAGCGGGTCATCCGCTCCTGCAGGATGCCAAACCGCCAGGTGCGGGCGAGGCGCTCGCCGATGTTGTCGGCGCGATTCTCATTCGGCCCGATCCGCATCAGCCGCCAGCGACGGGAGGCCTGCCAGCCGAAGAGGCCCCAAGCGGACAGGAGGAGCACGGTCATGAAGAGTGCGCTCATTGGATCATTGTGCTCCAGTGAATCAGCGGTTCGATTAGCGAATCTGAAATTGAGTTAGTGACCGCGAACTTTCCTTACTTCCTCCGTCATCGCGGGCACAAACGTAAACAAATCCGCCACCACGCCGATGTCGGCGACTTTGAAGATGGCCGCGTTGGGATCATTGTTGACCGCGACGATGCGGCGGCTGCCGCGCATGCCCGCCAAATGCTGAATCGCGCCGCTCACCCCGCAGGCGATGTAGAGATTCGGTGTCACCGTCTTGCCCGTGAGACCAACCTGTCGAGAATGCGGCTGGTAGCCGGCGTCGCACGCCGCGCGGCTCGCACCAACCGCGCCGTCCAGCGCATGCGCCAGGTCATAGATGATCTTGAAGTTCGCCTCGCTCTTCAGACTGCGTCCGCCGGTCACCACGATTGACGCCTCGGTGACATCCTTCTCCGCGCCGCCGGTGCGGGCGATCTCGCGCGTCTTCGCGCGGTCATCCGCTGAATCGGCTGCCACATCGACCGTAATGCGCTCCGCCGCGCCGCCATCCGCCGCAGGTGCGGGATACGTGTTCGGCCGCACCGAAGCCATCTGTCGCTTTGTGGGGTTGAAATGCACCTTGCTCGACGCCTTGCCGTTGTAGATCGGGCGCTTCACCAGCAGGGCGCCCGCGCCGTCGATCTCCAGTTCGGTGCAGTCAGTCGCCAGTCCCGCGCCGATGCGCATCGCGACCCGTGGCGCGAGGTCGCGTCCCATGAAGGTCGCCGGCATCAGCACGATCTGCGGATCAGCCTTTTCGATCAGCGCCGCCAATGCCCGGGCATAGGGCAGCGCGCCATATTTCTCCAACTGATCCGCGCCGGCCAACAAAACGGCCGCGACACCGATGCCATCAAATGAACCCGCAAGCCCGTCGAGCCCCTTGCCGATCAATCCCACTCTCACGCGTCCGCCGGTCTTGGCGGCGAGGGCGCGGGCCGCGGTCACGCATTGCATGGACGCGGGCAGAAGCTTGCCATCGCGCTGTTCGGCAAAAACAAGAATGTCCTTGGTCATGAAGAATCACACTCCACTCGTGTGGCAGGCCGGCGATGGAGACGCAGTCGTCCCGTGTCCGCAATGCCCGCGGATGCTGAAGCTCGTATAATGGCATAAAGCCGCGGGTCGGACAATTAACGCCGGCCGCCGGCGACGTTTTCAGGAGCTGCCGCGATGCCGACCTTTCCATTTCCACGTGATATGTCGTTTTCGGTCCAGGACATTCGATCTGAGTTTGAGCGGCTGCTGGACCGGGTTTGGCATGGCGGCATCAACGCCGCACCGCTCGACGGGCAGGACTGGGCGCCGGCCGTGGACGTGGTGGACGAGCCGCTGGCCTACCGCATCCGGGTGGAAGTTCCGGGGATGTCCTCGGAGCAGATTGAGGTCTCGGTGCAAAAGAACGTTGTAACGGTGCAGGGCACCAAGACGCCGATCTACGACCCCGTACAGCCCCCACGGCGGATACGGTCCGAGTGCCGCTTTGGCGCATTCAATCGCCGCTTTGAACTCCCCAGCGCCATACAGGAGAGCGAAGTCAAGGCGACGTGCAGAAACGGGGTTCTGCTGCTGGAGCTGCCAAAGACGCCTGTCGCAATTGGGCGCACAGTCCCGATCGAGGATCAGGCGTAATGGAGCTTCGCGATTGAGCTTCGCAACGCCGTCGAATAGACGGGTGGAAACGAGCGACGCACTCTACTTGGCGGCGCCCTTGGACTTCAGCATTTTGGCCTTGGCCTTGAGGCGGTCCTTTCTCTTGCGGTGTTTTTTGGCGGCGAGCTTGGTCTTCTTGTACATGTTGTATTTCCTCGGTAGTTGAAAACTCGCATCCCATCGCGAGCACGGGCAGCGTAGGGCGGGGGGCTTTGTATTGCAAGCCCTTGCCGGCCCGGTGGTTACAGGACCGCGCAGGCAATCGACAAGTTGACAAGAACGCACGCGCCCTTTAGGCTCCCCACCGCCGTGATTTCACCCGGATGCGGGTGCGCTTGTGCGGCTGCCCCTGTGAGATCATCATGACTCGACGTACTTGTCAGCTCATTGGATGGACCCTCGCTTTGGCGGGCACGGCGGCCTGCGGTGACAA
>CAYXEY010000740.1:0-2774 GCA_964464105.1 uncultured Planctomycetaceae bacterium | reverse complement strand
CTTGCCGCGGTGCTCCGGGAGGACGAACACGTCCACGAGGTTCGCGAAGGTGGCGCCATCCGTGATGACGCGCGCGAAGGCGACCTGCTCGCGGCCGAGGAAGCCGCCGAAGCAGAGCGACCCGTCCAGCGAGCGCCGGACGGTCGAAAGCGGGATGTCCCTGGCCCAGGTCGATTCCTGCGACAGGAAGCGGTGGATGAGCGCCACGTCCATCTCGGCGCGGTCGGTGGTGATGCGAAGCGCGGTCATAGCTCCCATACCATGACAAGGTCGGTGTTGGTGGCCGTCGAGGTGCGGCAAAGCTCCAGGAACCGACGCACGGTATCGGATTGGTCCGCATCACTCCAGGCGGGTCTTTCACGCTCCGCGTCCGTGCAGGTGGCGATCCAACGCTCGCAAATCTCGCTCGCCATGGACGGCCGCAGGAGGGACGCAGCCCGCACCCACGCAGCATCGATTCGATCGACGAACACGCAACCAACCGGCTCGCGTCGGTTCGCGTCATCTCCAAATTCTGCTTGCACCCCGGTCAGGTGGGATATGGCCTCGCCAAGCTGAATGATCTGAGCCGGGCTTATCGGGTCCGCGAACAGGACATGCATGCCGGCACCATGCGGAACTTCGCGCCCTGCTTCAATGGCCTGGCACACGGTATCCATGGGCGCCACACACATCTCAAACAAGCGGGCTCCTTGCGCGGTTCTGCGTGCTACGCGGCCCACGATTCCCAGCGGCCCACTCGAACGCGTTGTTAGGCAGTCGCTTGTCTTTTTGAGCTTCCATGCTTCTCGATCAGCTTTTCAAGAAACGTGTTGAATAGACCGGAAAACCATAGAAATGCGTCTCTATGAAGCTCTACCTCCGCTTCTGAAATGTCGAGATCACTTCGCGACGTTGGGTGAGTGACGCGATGGCGAATCTCCAATGATTCCGAGAACTGTCTCCACTCGTCACCACCGAAATTGGGCGACCATTCAAGCTTGAATTTGTCGCACGCGATCTTGAGCGTGCGCTTTACGTTCTCTCTTGATTCGGCAAACTCCGTTCTCTCCTTCGTTTGACCTGATGAGTCGACGACAAATGAGCGCTCAAGCAGGAAGCGGTGCTCATTTGCAGTAAGCGGCTCGGAGCCGAGTTCGGCCGCGGTCACCGTTATTCGTTTGATTCCGAAGGTGATGGCCTCGATGTGCGCCCAGCAAGCGCGCACAAGGGCTCGCTGAAGCGAGCCATGAATCCACTGATCAGGATAGGCATCCAGGAGACTCTGTATGTCTTCGCGAAGAATGACGTTTACGGCAAAGAGCTCGTCGAGCTCTTTGCCAAGAGTGTTCGCGTACGCTTTCACGACGTCGCTCATGGCGCCGCCTAACGACCTAGTTGAGCGGCCGGGCGCGATGCCTCGGCCGCGGACAGACACGGCCCACACTGACCCACGTCCCGCTCGAGCGCGGTGTTAGACGTCACGGTAATCCTTTACATATGACCGAGCCATTTCCTGTGCCGCACTTATCGATGCCGCATCGAGCGCGGCGCTATCTGGCAGCCAATTGAAGAACTGTGGTCCCTGATACAAAAGCAACCCGTCTGAGAATCGCCGCGCCTTCGAGTATGCAGTCCACTTGAGATGCGTGTCTTCATTGTTGCCGGACGCGTGAATGTCCGTCGGGGACACACGAAAGACAAGATTATTGTTGTGGAACGGTGACTTCCGAAGGCGCCTTTTCAGAATCCACGCGTCGATCGGGTCTCCCAGAAGAATCGAACCGAGCAGTGCGCCTGTGAAACCACCCAACACGACAGACGGCATGAAGGCCCCAGAGTAGAACACGATGCCCGTGAGCAATGCCATGACTGCCGCAAGACTCCACCTCAACAGGTCGTATGCCCCACGCCACCAGAGTTGCCTGCGATGACGGGAGATCGCAGACAGCAGGTATTGTTCGTCGTAGCGGACGCGAAACTCGGCGGCACTCATTCGTGACGTCTAACGACCTAGTTGAGCGGCCAGCCACGATGCCTCGGACGCGGCCAGACGCGGCCCACGACTGTTCACGGCCCGCTCCAACGCGTTGTTAGACCGCACGCATCTTTCTCCTAATCGTTTGGATGAACTCCTCCACATCTGATGGAGACGAAAAGGCGCGCTTGGGAATGATGTGGGCGATATGCGGCGTCACGTATACAGCGACATATCCAACGAGACGCACGGCCTTCACAATCCCCGGCCAGAAAAACATGGACTGATTGAATTGCGTTGCTTCGTATAGCCCTTCGTCCCGAAGTTCGATGACATGTCGCGTGAGAACCGAGCGGTTCTTGCGGGAATAGAGATAGAGCACGTTCACCACAAACTGCGCCGCCCACATGAGCACGTAGAACATTGTGGCAACGATTGCGCCTGAAAGGCTGTCATCACCCATCTGCTCCACGGCGAAGATGAGGAGTGCCATGCCACAGTACAACGCCTGTAGTACGGGAGACACGAACTGATGGACCGAGGTGAAAACTATTAAGTCCAAAAACGTGTTCTCGTATTCGACTCGCGGCATTGAGGTGCTGGTCATTTGTGCGGTCTAACTAGTATTGGGGCGACATTTGCTGGGGCCGGTAGCGCCCGATAATGCCGCCCGCGTGATTGATAACGCGCCTGATTCTGTGCCCCGCCGGTAGACAGGTCAACGGCAAGTGCCTGATCGGAGAGTGAGAGTGGGTCGATCTCCGCTAGTGCCCGCGACGGTCTACGGAGACGCCCCTTCCGAGGGCTTCTCCACGGC
>CAYXEY010000739.1:0-2792 GCA_964464105.1 uncultured Planctomycetaceae bacterium | reverse complement strand
ACTTCGACCACCACCGCGAGCCACCCGGCCGCGACGCTGCCGCTGACCGTACGGACAAAATGAAAGATCGCGCCGCACAACGCGAGGATCTCAATCACGAAGGAGACCTTGAGGATGGTTTCGCGATCGAACCAGCGGACGGGCACGGCCAGCAGGTTGTAGTAAATGCTGTAAAGAAAGGGGTTCAACTGCGCGTTTAGGCTGTGTCCCCAGTTCTGCGGGGCCTGCGTCCAGGCGAGGTATTCGGGCAACTGTCCGTCGTACTGCAGGTTCAGCATCAACTTGTCGAGTTGCACCGCCGCGAATCCGGCCCCGAGCAGCAGCGCGACGCCCACCCCGAGCGCATTTCGCAGCAGCGGGCGATCGGCGTCGGGCGTGATGGAAGGAGCGATCTGCATCGCGGACAAGACCTCGTCGCGTACACGGCGCGGAATCTCCGCGCCATTGGGATGTATCGACCGATGGTCGATTGCTGTCAGAGACTTAGACTGATGGCACGGGGCTGTATGATCAATCGGTAAGCATTGCGGCTCGTACGTGCGATTTTTGCGCGACGATTCCCGTCGCTTTGATCTGCCGACCCAAATCCGCCGTGAGTCGCATGGCTTCGCGGCCGCCGAGGTGGCTGCCGTCGTAGGTCTGATAGGGCATCCCTGTGGGTGACAGCCAATCTGCCCCGGCATTCTGGAGTATTTCGCGAATTACCGGCTCGTCGAAGCCGCTGCATGTATCTTCAATCGCCCGAATGGGCGCGGAGATTGGCGCGCGGAACACAACCACGCGAACACCCCGCCGCGACCAGTCGGTCACGTGCCGGGCGACGTTGCGCACAATGTCAGGACTCACTTGATTGTCGACAAACGATTCGTGGTAGTGCTTTTCATACATCCGCTCATTGCCGCCTTCGCGCTTGACCTGCACCCAGCCGTCGGGATGCCAGACACGATCCATCGCCCGGCCCTTGGTGCGATGTCCGGCCAACTCCGCCGCAACCCGATCGACCCGCATCGGTTGAAGCCGATCAAGCGAGTCAGCAAACGCGACCTTGAGCGGCGATGCGGCCAGATGTCGCTGGTGCTCAAACTCGTTCAGTCGGATCGCGCCGGGAGTGAGTGAATAGGGCGTCAGTGCAAGCACAATCATCGGCGACGGCGATGATTCGTCCAGCACATCGTCAATTGCGCTAAGATACTCCTCGGAATAGCCCCCGGAATCGAACGCAAAGTTCAACACGCTCGCGCCGCCGAGCTGCTCACTGAGCGTGGCGGGCACAATCCCCTGACCAGCGCGGGAATCGCCGCCAACCACGCACGCGGCGGCGCCCCGCCAGCTCATCTTGTTGGACCAGAATTGAGACAGATTGCGCAGATCAGGATCTGACGGTCCTCGACGAACAGCAGTTGCGGTCATCAAGGCAATTGCAATCAACGACGTAAGGAGGATGCGATAGCGGATGGAGAATCTCAAGACACAATTCCTAGAACTGGAAGTAAATAAACACGTTGCCGGGACCGCGCAGATACACGCAGGCCCAGGCGAGTGTGGCCAGCGCGACCGGCTGCATGACGGGATGCATCGCTGGTCGCCAGAGCGGCGCAGTCCACTCAATCTCATTCAGGCGCAGCAGGAAATACAGGTGATGCAGCCCGATCAGTACGAGCGGGATCAGCTCGCGCCAGTGGATCGTTTCGCGGATGACGTGGACGTTCCACGCGGCCGGCGTGAACATGGCCGCCAGGATCGCACCGGCCTGGGCGAAGGTCTGGGCGCGGAAGAGCACCCATCCGCACAGCACCCCGATGAGGACCAGCGCCGTGGCGACGAATCGTCCGCCGGGGATGCGCGCCAGCCGCTTCGGCCAGTCAGTGATACGCTCGATCGAAAGACACGCGGCATGCAGGGCGCCCCACGCGACAAAGGTCCACGCGGCCCCATGCCAAAAGCCAGAGACCAGCATGGTAATCCAGAGATTCACATGCGCCCGAACGGCACCGACGCGCGATCCGCCCAAAGGCATGTAGACATAGTCGCGGAACCATGAGGACAAACTTATGTGCCAGCGCCGCCAGAAGTCGGTGAAGCTTGTGGCCAGATAGGGCTGATTGAAATTGACCGGGAAGTCGTAGCCCATCCACTTGGCCAGGCCGCGGGCGATGTCGCTGTAGCCCGAGAAGTCGCCATAGATCTGCATGGCGAACATGGCCGCGATGAGCCACCAGTATGCGCCCGAGGCGACGACTCCGGCCGCGCCGAAGGCGACCGCGACCGTCGGAGCCAGCGCGTCGGCGATGACCATCTTCTTGAAGTAGCCATAGATAATGAGTTTCAGGCCATCCCAGCGCTGCGACTCGGTCGGATGCGTATATCGCTCCAATTGCGGCAGCAGGTGCGAGGCCCGCACGATCGGTCCGGCGACGAGGTGCGGAAAGATCGAGAGATACGCGAAAAAGTGCAGCAGGTTGCGGGTCGGTTTGATGATGCCGCGATATACGTCAATCGTGTAATTGAGCGATTGAAAGGTGTAGAAGCTGATGCCGATGGGCAGAATGGGGTTAATCGACGTCAGTCGAAAATCGAATCCGGCAGCGCCGGCCAGGGCGTTCGTGTTGTCGATAAGAAAGCCGAGGTATTTGAAGCCGATCAGCGTGCCGAGATTGCAGGCCAATGAGCCGATGAGCAGGGCCTTGCGATGCCGCGGCCAGCGCTCGATGCCCAGGGCGCCGGCGACATCGACCAAGCCCGTTGCGACGAGCAGGAAGACGTAGCGCCAGTCCCACCAGCCGTAGAAAAAG
>CAYXEY010000738.1:0-2797 GCA_964464105.1 uncultured Planctomycetaceae bacterium | reverse complement strand
CTTCCTCGGTGTGTCGATAAGCCGAAAGAAGGAGCGCGCCCATGCGACCCAGAATGCTGTTCGTGCTGGCGGCCGGCTGTCTCCTATTCGGAGGCATGGCCTGCCCGCCCGCCATTCCAAACCCGAATCTCCCCGTCCTGCCGACCTGGGATTCCGCGCAATACCCCTGGCCCATGTTTGGCCATGATGTGCGCCGCACCAGTCGATCAAAATTCAACGGCCCCACTGCCGCGACGCCCGGCGCTCCCGGCAACTGGGTCTACACCGCGACCGGCGGGGCGGCCATCAACATGCAGGCTGTTGTTACAAATGCGGGTGTCTATTTTGGAACCTGGGGCGTGCTGCGGCGTGATCTCATTCAGGCGCCTGACCAGTGGGATAAGAGCGACGGCCGATGGTACGGTCTGCGCACCGATGCGGGCTCGCCCGGCGGCGTGTCAGACATTTTCTCGCCCCTGGAGCCCGCGCTCACCCCGACGGGATACCTGAAGGCCGGTCGAACCAAGCTCGCCCGTGACGTTTTCTGGTGCGGCGCCGGCAACGACTACCTCGTCAGCTTTTACAATGGCACCATCGAGGGGACCCCTTGCATCAATCCGACCGACGGGACGCAGTATGTCGGGCGTGGCGACGGCCGTCTCTTTGCGATTAATCCAGCGACGGCCACCGTCAAATGGTCCTTCCAGACTTTCAATCCGCAGGATCCGACCGATCCCGACGGTGGCGGCGAGATTGTCGGTGGTCCGCTGTATGGTCCCGGCGGGATCATCTACTTCGGAACCATGGGGCTGCCGTGGCCCGGATCAGCTGCCGATCCCGGCTACGAATCAAACGCGCTTTACGCCGTCAACTCCGCGGGCCAGATGGTCTGGCGATACCCCAGTTCCGAAAAGAGTCTCTCTAACTGGCTGCTCGCTTCGCCGGTGCTATCACCCGACGGACGCACACTCTATGTCGCGACCTTCGCCGGTGACACGTCGAAGGCGGGGGAATTACTCGCACTGGATTTGACCCAGCCAGCCGCGGCCACGGATGCCCAGCGGTTGCGATGGCGCCTCGAGCTGAAGAACTCCACACGTCTCTTCGCTCCCAACGTCTGGGTTAGAACTCTGGCGGTCGATCGCAACGGACGCATCTATTGCGGTGGAGCCGAGTCGCACTTTCTTGGATTGACGCCTGTATTTTTTGCTGTAGACGATCGGGGCAACCGGGGCGACCTCGCCTGGGGCGGCAAGTTCGTCGAACCAAACGGATACCCTTCCACGGCCGGGCAGTTTGTCGCCGGACTGGCGATCAAGGAGTCAACAGCCTCGGTCGAGCGTCTGTACTGCAGCACATCGCATCTGCGCTCGGGCAACGGTGTCGGCGGCCTGCTTCTCGCTGTAAACCCGGCCACGGGCGCGGTGATGGCGACCTTCGATCCAGCCACCCAGCCCACGCCCGGCGTGGGAGGAATGACTGCTCCGACAATTGATGCCGCGGGCCGTGTCTTCGCCGGTATTCGCGGCGCACACCCCACGCTCTTCACCAATGCGGTCAACGGTCGCATGTACGGATTGACCGACAACGGCGCTTCGTTCAGCGTCTTGTGGGATTTCGAAGTGGATGGGCTCCTCGACTGGGTTCCCCCGGCCATCGGGTCGGACGGGGCAGTTTACTTCGGCAGCAGCGACGATTTCACCCCTGGAGGCGAAATCAACTGGTACAACTTTGGCGAAACGCCGGCCAATCGCTCGCCCAAGTTCTATCGCATCGGCGGGTAAATATGCCAAACCCATGGCCTGATGGCCATGGGTTTGGCGGACATGTTTAGAATTCACCGGCCTTTGGTCACCGGCGCCTCACAATCAATACCGATAGTGATCCGACTTGTACGGACCATCCACCGGCACGCCGATGTACTCTGCCTGCTTGGGCGTCAGCCGCGTGAGCTTCGCACCGAGCTGGTCGAGGTGCAGCCGGGCGACCTTCTCATCGAGGTGCTTGGGCAGCGTGTAGACCTTCTTCTCGTAGTTCTCGTTGTTCTGCCACAGCTCGATCTGCGCGATCACCTGGTTTGAGAAGCTGTTACTCATCACGAAGCTCGGGTGACCGGTCGCACAGCCGAGGTTCAGCAGTCGGCCCTCGGCCAGAATGATGATTGAGTGGCCGTCGGCGAAGGCCCACTCGTCGACCTGCGGCTTGATGTTGATTCGCTTCACGCCGGGCACCTTCTTGAGTCCGGCCATGTCGATTTCGTTGTCGAAGTGGCCGATGTTGCCGACGATCGCGTTGTGCTTCATCTTCTTCATGTGATCGGCGGTGATGATGTTGAAGTTGCCGGTCGTGGTGATGAAGATGTCCGCGGTCGAGACGACATCTTCAAGCGTGAGCACCTGGTAGCCTTCCATGCAGGCCTGCAATGCGCAGATCGGGTCGATCTCGGTCACAATCACGCGGCTACCCTGGGCGCGCAACGCATGGGCACAACCCTTACCAACGTCGCCGAAGCCGCAGACCACGGCGCACTTGCCGGCCAGCATGACGTCGGTCGCCCGCATGATGCCATCCACGCATGAATGGCGACAGCCGTAAAGATTGTCGAACTTGCTCTTGGTCACGCTGTCGTTGACGTTGATCGCCGGGAACAGCAGCGTGCCCGCTTCCATCATCTGGTAGAGCCGGTGAACGCCGGTCGTGGTCTCCTCCGACACACCGACCATGTCCTTGGCCACCTTCACCCAGCGCTGCGGATCGCGCTTCTGCTCGGCGGCCAGCAGCTTGAGGATGATCTCGAACTCCTCGTTGTCGGCGGTCG
>CAYXEY010000737.1:0-2798 GCA_964464105.1 uncultured Planctomycetaceae bacterium | reverse complement strand
GCCGTATGACGGCGGAGCGTCGTTCTTGTTTGTCGATGGGCATGTCGAGTTCATTCCCGAGCCTCGGGCGACTGAATTGATCGATCAAATCAAGAGCGGCGCGGCCGAAATTCGGCGATAACAGCGTGCAAACACGAATTGTTTGACTGGCCGATAACCGCAATCGTGATTGACTGTGCCGTCTGAAACCACTTAAAATGCCATGTTGAACCCAGGGTCCAGCGCCGCAATGGCGTTTGTGTTTTCGCTCGCACCCTGCGGCCAAGGTGCTTTCATCCCACGAGGTGTGACATGACACGTGTACGATTGATCGCGATTCCCATGAGCCTCGCGGTGCTGGCGTTGTTCCTGCCGGGATGCGCCAAGTCAGATGGTGCAGAGCCGCAGGCCGAAACGCCGATCGGCGGATTGAAGGTTGCGTCCATGGGCGCGCCCGGCACAGACTCGACATATGTCGCGGATCAGTCGCAGATGAAGCTTGTCTCTGCGCCCACGGTCTCCTATGAACCGCTGGCCACATTCCGCACGGCCAAGCCGGCGGCTGAACCTTCGGATGCCGGCATGAGCGAGTCCGCGGACTCAAGCGCCTCCGGTGGCAAAGGTGGCGGCGGCATCATGGACAAGGCCAAGTCTGCGCTGGCATCGCTGATGGGCGGCGGCAAGAGCGCTGGCAGCGTGCCGCCTGCTCCGACGGGCGCCACGAGAGATTCCGAAAACGGGGTGAAGCTGGCCGACATGCGCGAAGCCATGTCCGCACTGCCTGAGCACCCCAGCCAGGTGACCGGCGAGCCGGTCGAGTCGGCCAAAAACATGGCCATCGGCCTGGCCAAGGAGCATCTCGCCAAGCGTATTTTTGCGATGAAGCTCAACGAAGAGAAAACCATCGCCGAGGCCATCGGGGCTGATGCCGATCCGAAGAAAATGGAATTCTCCGCGGCGGTCATGGTGGATGCCAAGTGGCTCAATCCCAACAAGCTCGAAGTCGAGATCATGGTCAAGGTGTCGGATATCGTCTCCGAACTGGAGTCTAAGTTCAGCTCGCTCGACTTGACCGTGGTGAAGGCCCTGGCGCAGGACAAGGGCGTATCCGCCAAAGGCACCGGCGATCTCAAGCATGAGAAGGGCGGGGCTCGGCGTGCCCGGCCCGGCGAGATGTCGCGACAGGCGGCCGAAGAGGGCGGCATAGGCCCCTGATCCTGTTCCAATCGTTCGACTGCGTCTCTGACGACGGACAATCGATACATGAGCGAATCGCCCATCCGTGTGCACAGCGTCGCGGAGGCGTATCTGTGCGTGATGGTCCGTTCATGCCGGCATTGCGGGAAAGGGCCGCTCACCGCCATCGGCGACATCAAGCGGATTGGCGAGTCGCCGGGAAGCTGGCAGCTCGATGTCCAATGCAAACCTTGTCGATCGCCTGAATCGCTGAAGTTCAACATCGACCCCGTGCCGTCACGGCTGGGCGCGCAATCCAACCTGATCAACCCGACGCCACACCGCTCCGAGGCCATCGACCTGCTCGGATGGCTCACGCTCTATCGCACGATTGTGGCGACGGTGAAAACTGCGGCGAATCCCGCGGAGGCTCGCAAGCTGGCGGCGGAGGCGGCGCAATGCCTCGACGAAGCGCTCAAGTTTTACACAGTGGAAAATGAACTGCCGACGGCCGACGCATTCTTCACGCCGGAATCGCGGCAGCGGTTCGCAGATCATCCCGACCAGTTCGCCCGTTCACGCTGGCGCGAAGAGCGTCTCAAGCTGCCCGCCGGTCAGGCAATTCCTTCGATCACACCAGCAGAGAAGCGAAAGTCGTGGTGGCCGTGGGGCAGAAACGACTCTTAGCATCCAATTCCGAATGTTACTTTTCGACACTTAAGTCCTCGCCCGACCTCTGCAAACTTGTGCCATAGCATCATATTCCCCATCGAGAATTCAATGGCCGATTCGATTATGCTCCCGCCCGCCCGTGCGCGAGTCCGCCCGGTTAGAGACGCGAGTCCATGTTAAGGCCCTATCTTGAACTGCCGCGCGCTGTGCACATTCTGTGCATCGGGACGTTTGTCACTCGCGCGGGTACATTCCTGATTCCATTTCTCACGCTGTATCTGACCAGCAAACGGGGGTTCTCCGAACTCGCGGCCACCAGCGGCGCGGCCATCTGCGGCGCGGGTTCGGTGGTGGCAGCGCTGGTGGGGGGGCACCTGGCCGATCAGATCGGGCGACGGCGGGTCATGCTCCTGTCGCTGTTCGGCAATGCTGGCGTGCTGCTGGTGTTTGGCTTTCTGCACAGCCCCTGGACCATGCTGCCCGCGCTATTCCTCTTTACGCTCCTGGCGGACATGTATCGCCCGGCCGCGCAGGCCATGCTGAGCGACCTGGTCGAGCCGGAGCGTCGCAGCCTGTCATTCGGACTGATGTATGCCGCGCTCAATCTGGGGTTCGGCGTGGGCGCCTGGGCCGGCGGAAAAATCAGCGGGCGCCTCGGCTTTGAGTGGATGTTTGCCATTGATGCGTCCACCAGCTTGATCTACGTCATCATCATTCTCGTGCTGATTCGCGAGACCCTCGGCCGGCATCGCGCGCCGCCCGTGGAAGCATCCATACCCGCGGAGGGCGACACGGTTGATCCAACCACGCTGGTCACGCCACAAGTCGAGCCGATCGTGCAGATATCGGCCGGACAAGCGGCTCAACGAATCCTGCGCGATCGCGTGTTCCTGTTGTATTGCCTCTCGTCATTCTTCATCGGGACTGTTTTCGTGCAATCCATGACCAGCTTTCCGTTGTTGTTCAGTCGC
>CAYXEY010000736.1:0-2799 GCA_964464105.1 uncultured Planctomycetaceae bacterium | reverse complement strand
TTGACCCTAAGCCCTACTCCCCGATCGAGTATCGCGGCGAAATGGGCGTGGTGAAAACCAACACGGGCGAAGTCCCGAGTGAGACTCTCCCTCGACTCGCTCAATTGGCCGACAAATTCGCGATTATTCGCTCGATGACGCACAGCGAAGCCGCCCACGAGCGTGGCACGCACAACATGTTGACCGGCTACCGCCCCAGCCCCGCTCTCCGCTATCCCTCCTTCGGCTCCGTCGTATCCCACGAGCTGGGCATGCAGAAGGACCTCCCGCCCTACGTTTGCGTGCCAAGCCAGCCGACCGAATTCGCCGGCTCAGGCTATCTCAGCGACAAGTTCGGTCCCTTCAGCATCGGCTCGGATCCCTCCGAAGCATCGTTCACCGTCCGCGACCTCTCGATTCCCGCCGATGTTGATCACCAGCGCTTCGCCCGCCGCCGGAAAATGCTCGAGGCCGTCGACGCTCACTTCCACGCCCTCGAATCCTCCAGCGCCGTCGCCACCATGGACGAGTTCTACCAGCGCGCCTACACCATGCTCAGCTCAACGACCGCGCGCGAGGCCTTCCATCTCGCCGCCGAGCCCGCAAGACTCCGCGATGAGTACGGTCGCCACGCTGCCGGTCAGCGCATGCTCCTCTGCCGCCGCCTCGCCGAATCCGGCGTGCGGTTTGTCTCCATGACCTTCGGCAACTGGGATCACCACGCCGGCATCGCCGACGGCGTTCGTACGCAACTTCGCCAGTTTGATCAGGGCTTCGCCGCCCTCATCCGCGACCTCGACTCCCGCGGCATGCTCGACAAGACGCTTGTCATGGTCACCACCGAGTTCGGTCGCACGCCCAAGATCAACCGCGACGCCGGTCGCGACCACTGGCCGCGCGTCTTCAGCGTCGCCCTCGCCGGCGGCGGAGTCCACCGCGGCCTGGTCTACGGTTCCTCTGATGCGACGGCATCCGGTCCCGACAAGGACCTGGTCAGCGTCGAGGACTTCGCGACGACCATCTATAATCAGTTAGGAATCGTGGCGGACAAAGAACTGATCGCCCCCGGAGGCCGCCCCGTCGAAATCGTCAATGGCGGCAACGTGCTGAAGGGGATTCTCGCAAAGCCGGCTTAGCAATACGGAATCATCGGAATGGCAAAGATCCGTGCGCGCCTTCTGGCATCTATCCTCGCCTTGATCGCAGGCGGCTTCGCACTTGCAGGCTCGCCCGAACTCGCCGACGTCCAGCCGGTCGGTGTCCAGCGGGGCACGCCAGCCAAACTCATCCTTCGCGGCGCGAGACTGGGCAGCGCGCAGCAACTTCTCTTCTACGAACCTGGATTCACTGCCGCCATTGTGACCAACACCAGTGAAACCGAGGCGACGGCCGAGTGCACCATTGCACCCGATTGCCCGCTTGGAGAACATCATCTCCGCCTACGCACGAGTTCAGGCATCACGGAGCTGCGCACTATCTGGGTCGGCGCACTTCCGATCGTTAACGAGGTCGAACCCAACGGCGATTTCACCGCGCCGCAGAAAATCGTCCTTAATTCAACCGTGCATGGCGTTGTAACAGGCGAGGACATCGACTACTTCGCCGTGGATGCCAAAAAAGGCCAGCCCATCTCCGCCGAGATCGAGGCCCTCCGCCTCGGTCGAACCATGTTCGACCCCGCGATCGCAATTCTTGACGTCAAGCGATTCGAACTCGCAACCACCGACGACTCCTCCCTGCTCCTGCAAGACAGCGTCGCCTCCATCGTCGCTCCCGAAGACGGCACTTACATCATTTCCGTCCGCGAAGCAGCCTTCGGCGGCAACGATCAGTCCTTCTATCGCCTGCACGTCGGAACCTTCCCCCGTCCCCTCGTCGCCTATCCTCCCGCCGCTCCGCCGGGAATAACGCAAAGGACTTCGCTCCTCGGCGATCCCAGAGGGCCAATCCTCCATGAATTGTCACTGCCCAATGCGCCTCGATCTGCATTGCCCATTTACGGCAGCAACGCCGAGGGCACGTCGCCATCTCCAGTCTGGATGCGTATCTCCCCGCTGCCGAGTATGTCCGAAGGCATTACCGCATTCACATCCCAGCCAGTTGCATCCACAGTTCCGTTCGCCTTCGACGGAATCATCTCGGCCCCCGGCCAGGTCGACGCAAATCGCTTTGCCGCGAAGAAGGGCCAGCCTCTCACCATCCAATGCTTCGCCCGCCGCCTCCGCTCGCCTCTGGATTCAGTAGTGGATGTATATGACTCGACGGGCAAATGGCTCGCCGGCAACGACGACGCTAACGGCGCCGACAGTCTTCTCTCATTCACCCCACCCGCCGATGCCGAATATGAAGTGCGCATCCGTGATCACCTCAGGCGCGGCGGCGATCATTACGTTTATCGCATCGAGATCGACGCACCCCATCCCAGCCTCGTGGTCTCACTCGAACGGATCGATTCCAAACGCCCCCAATTCCTACAGGCCGCCCCAGTCCCTCAGGGCAACCGCTTCGCCATGCTCGCCCGCGCCGACCGTCAGGACATCGCCGGCCCGATCGAACTGCAACTCGCCGATCTCCCACCCGGCATCACCACAACGACCGCCGGAATGGATTCCGATGTCTCTCTGGCCCCCATCCTCTTCGAAGCCGCTCCCAACGGCACCCTCAGCGGCGCCCTCGCCGCCATTCAATCCCGCATCAAAGGCGCGAACGGCGCCTCGGACATCGAAGGAACTTTCCGTCAATCAATCCCCCTCGTCATCGCCCCCCCCAACGACACCATCTACTATCAGACAAACATAGAAAAACTTGCCGTCGCAGTCA
>CAYXEY010000735.1:0-2816 GCA_964464105.1 uncultured Planctomycetaceae bacterium | reverse complement strand
GCCGCCATATTGCTGGTCATCATGCTTGCCATGCGCGGGCGGCGCGTTGTTCACATGCCGGCTGGCCGGTGGCCGGCGGTCATCCTTGCTGGCCTGCTGCTGGGGGCGCATTTCTTCTTCTGGATCACGTCGCTCAAGCACACGTCGGTCATGAGCTCCGTTGTCATCGCGACGACGAATCCGATCTTCGTCGGCATCGCATCGTTCTTTCTATTCAAGGAGCCGATTCGTCGCGCGCTGGTCGTGGGCATTCTTCTTGCGTCTATCGGCGGCGGGGTGATTGCCTTTGCAGATCGAGGGGCTGCGACCACCGGCAGCCATTTGTATGGCGATCTCATGGCCCTGCTGGGGGCGATCATGGCGTCGTGTTACTATCTCGTCGGCCGCAAGGTGCGCGGAGAGATCGATCTGCTCTCATACATCCTGCCGGTCTACGCCATCGCGGCCCTTGTGCCGGCCATCGCATCGCTGCCCGGCACGCCCGATGTCACGGCCTATCGCACATCGACGTATATCTACATTCTCCTGCTCGCCGTCGTACCGCAGCTCATCGGTCACGGGGCCATCAACTGGTGCCTGCGGTATGTCAGCGCGACAACCGTCGCGATCTTCATTCTCGGCGAACCGATCGGGGCGAGCATTCTGGCCTACATTGTTCAGGGTGAGGCCATCAAACCCATGCAGGCGGTCGGTGGCGGGCTGATTCTCGTGGGTGTAGCGGTGGCTACACTGGGGGAGCGACGTCCGAATCCCAGCGATTCCACAACCCTCGATTCTGCTGCCACTTAAGAGCAATTTCATCCGGCCAACGGCCTGAGGAGGGAGGTGTCTAATCACACGTGCCGCCGATTGGTTCGGCGACCATCAGAAATGGTTGCCATAACGCTGAAAGGATGGTTGCCATGACTCGCTTCACGAAGTTTGCCTCAGGTCTCACCGCTGCATTCGCCTTGTCCATGATCTCAACCGGAGCGGTTTCCGCCGATCACGGCCGGGGCTTCCAGGTCCACCGGGGCTACGGCGGCCCGCAGTTTGACCGGGTGGACGTGGACTTCTGCTCGCTCGAGGCCACCTACACGCCGCGCGGCTATGCCTCCGGCATCGAGGTGAGCTACCGGGTGTCGGTGGAAAACGCCCGCCGAAGCCAGTCGTTCAACTTGCAACTGAGCGTGATCGATTGCGGCCGGGCGATTCAGACCATTGTCGTGCCTCTGACGGGCGGCGTCGGATGTAGCCGAGATGAGGTCGAGTTCCGCGGCTGCGTGATGATTCCCGTCGGCCGAGGCTTCGGCCGGGGCATGGAACGCATGACTGTAGAGGCGTCGGTCACTCATTGCGGCGGGGGGCGCGTCTTGGAGTGCGAGCGCACGGCGATTCGCGTGTGCGGCCCGACGTTCCGCGACGAGGGCTACGGTCATGCCCGAGGCCACGGCCGCGGAGGCTGGGGCAGATAAGCGGAGCCGAGGGGTTCCGACAAATGCGATAACAAAAGGCCCGGGCGCGAATCACGCGACCCGGGCCTTGTCGTAAATAGCGAATGTCGAATAGCGAATAGCGAAGAACGACTTTTAAAAGTGGAATTGCGGAATGACGCGATTGCGGGCACAGTACTCTCGCGTCCAGCTTACGACTGACCAATAACCACTAACGACTCTTCGCCATGCCCCGATTTGCCGGAGACTTTCAGGGAACCTGCACTGCCTGTGGAGAGCACGTCGAGTTCGCCCTTGGCATTCGCACCGATCGCGAGCCGACAGCCATGCACTTTGGACCGGGCGGTCCGCAACCTGTCGAAATTCGTGATTTCGAATTGAGCCTGTTGGTTGAAGACGACTTGCACGTGAAATTCGAGTTTGTTTGTCCGCTGTGCACTGAGTGGTCCGCGGGGCGCACGCGCTGCCGCGGTCTCCCCGAGCCGGGCGGGTATTGATTGCAACTCCTATCGGTGGCGTAGCATCAGATATGCCACCGTGATGATTGCGCCGGCGCAGGGCACCAGCACCATCAGGTAGATAAACCCGCGGAATAGTCCGACGATCTGGCGATCGAACGGGTCGGTCGGCGTGACCGATTCGCCGACGCGGGCATAAGGCATCGGCCGGAATTCAGGCGGATTGGGACTTGGCGGAGGCGTATCCATCTCCCGGGATTGTATCCGCCAGCGGGGTGCCGTCTCCATGCCACCTCGCCGGCGACACATTGAAGGCGGCGCTGCTACTTGAATGGCGTATCCTCCATTAATTGTGTCGCCAATCGCAGTGAATTGACTCCGGCCCGTCGAACGGGCAGACTGCGCGCGGAGAACCGATGGCACGAATGCCGCGGGAGTTTTCAAGCAGGGAGATTGAATCGATGTTCAAGAAGTCGTTTGTCGGTGTATGCGGACTGGGCTTATTGCTTTCAACTCTGACCGGCTGCAGCGGCATGGGCAGCGCCATGACCGCCGGCCGCATGGGCCTGAACCTCAAGAAGAAGGATTCGCACCTCAAGATCTACGTCGACGGCAACCTGGCGGAGCAGAACAAGCTCAAGAAGGCCGCGACGGGTTACTCTGAGTGGAAGATCAAGAATCAGGTGAGCACCGCGCCGAATCTCCGTTTCGAAATCGAGGAGCCGGAGAAGTTCGGTCGCATCACCATGGTGATCGTGAGCATTCACCAGCAGTTCGAGAGCGACTATTCGCACCAGGCCGAGTTCACCATTGCCCCTGACAGCAACGACCCGATGGCGCAAATGAAGCCGGGCGTGGAGTACAACCTCGGCAGCCCCGCGGGCTACCGCGTGACCAATGTGAGCGGCCAGAGCGTCCCGGGCGT
>CAYXEY010000734.1:0-2824 GCA_964464105.1 uncultured Planctomycetaceae bacterium | reverse complement strand
ATGCGGTCTCAAGGTGTTCCACATGGACTTTGAGCCGAGCGGGACTGCGGCGTGCATGCGCACGCCGGATTTTGGGTGCGCAATTCTGCTGAACTCAAAAAACGTGCGGTGGCGTAGGAACTTCGATCTTGCGCATGAACTGTTTCACCTGCTTACTTGGCATATCTTTCGGACCGAAGGCCAGCACGAGCACCCTCAGCCTGATTCGAAAGAGGAGAAACTGGCAAATGTTTTCGCGAGCAATCTGCTGATGCCCGCGGACGTCGCTCGCGATGAAATAAACGATAGAATCAGAGACGGCGCGATCTCGTTCGAAGACATGTTTGACATCGCGCGTCAATTTGACGTTTCTGCGGACGCCCTCTACTGGCGAATGGTCAGCCTTCGGTTCATTCCGAGAGAGAATGCGAATGACGGCATCAAGCCATTTCGCGATTGGGCGCTGTGTAGAGAGGGGCAGCGCATCAACGATCGTCCGCCAGCACGGCCCGAACGATATTGCGCCTTGGCGCTACGCGCGCTTCGTCAAGGAGAAATGTCCTTAGGGCGGTTCGCGGAATACATGGATGTCAGTCGACGTGAGGCGGCACGTGTCCTGGAGCAGGAAGCTCAGCCGGATGAAAAAGTTCAGATTACTGCTCCTTGATGCAAACATCGTTATTCAACTTTTCGAACAGGAACTTTGGAATCAGTTCATCGAGAAGTGCGACGTGCTATTGTCGCGCATCGTCATCGAGCAAGAGGCGAACTACTTTGAAACAGATGAGGGCCGAACCAATATCGATCTGTCCAAAGATGTGAAAGCCGGGCGGATCACGGTTGTGGACGCTCCGTTAGCGCAAGTGGATAATTTCAAGAAGAAATTCGTGCCTTCATACCTGGATCGCTTCGACGCTGGCGAACTCGAATCGCTGGTCTTCCTTGAAAATTCTAAAGACAAGTGCTTGATTTCATCCGCGGACAGCATCGTGTTTCGAGTTCTCGGTTGCTTAGACAAATCAGACCAGGGCATTTCATTGGAAGAGGTTCTGGATAAGATAGGCCTCAGCCGAAAGCTGCCTCCACATTATGGCCGTCGCTTTCGAGAGCATTGGACTGCGGTTGGCGCCAGCGATCGCATACAGGGCTTCGGTCTGGTCTGATTCGACGGTGCGAATACCAAATCAGACAATCCCTTGCAGCTGGGAGCCAATGGGCGCGTCGGGCCACCATTCTGACAAAATGAGCATTTTAAGCGATGGACGTGTTGTAGTTTCAAGTGGAATCCCAATGTTCCACGTGGAGCGCAGCGCACAGGTTTTGCACATGTTGCGCACAAGGCTCGCCATTCATCTGATCCATGCCTAACTGCATCTTCGATTTGAACACCGGCTGATCGCAATCTTTCAATTCAAAATCAGATTGCTTATTTAACAGGTAGATCTGCCGCGATGTAGGCGGCAATGTTGCATTCACCTGCCAAACGCCACACCCAGCGCAAAGCGCACGGCGGCGAGGGCCCGGCCTGGAGCCTCTGAAAAAATGGCTTCGGGTTCGCACGGAGTCCACGCCCATGCGGAACGCGCTGTCTGAGTCGTCGACACAATCTGCCCATCAACGAATGCAAGCGCTGGCCGAACTGTTGGCCGAAGGCTACCTCCGGTCGCGCCGGGGGTACGCACTGGGCGACCCGACCGGCCCCGTATCGCGTCCTGTGGCCCCGGGGGCGACGGACGGCACGAAGTCGCGTCAGGGTGGCGTGATCGCGCCTGGTGGCGGTCCGTTGCCCAATGGCGCTGCCGCGGCGAATTAGTCGATTTCTGCCGGCCCTGGCCTTGAGGTTCAGGCGAGAGTTGGCCCTCATGGTGGTGCGCGTTGACGCGCGTCTCAAACTGGAGAGCAAACGATGTCCAACGGAAAACGACAGAAACGGTCAACCGAGTCGCAGCCGGAGACGACCGCGCCGCCTCCGAAAATGAACGTGGCGGCCACGGTCATGACCTTGAATCGAATGACCGTGACCGAGCTGCGGCAGCGCTTCGCCGAGGTCTTCGGCGAGGCCACGCGATCATTCCACAAGACCCACCTCGTGCGCCGGATCATCTGGCGGATGCAGGCCATGGCGGAGGGCGGACTGTCGGAACGCGCTCGCCAACGGGCCAAGGAGCTTGCGTGCGAGGCCGACCTGCGGGTCGGCGAGCCATATTGCAGGCAGGATGTCACCACAACCAACGCTGTGGTTCCGCAGCCGCCCGGCCTGGTTGTTACGGAGCCCTTCCGGACCTCAACTGATGGACGTCTTCCGATGCCCGGCGCGGTGATCCAGCGGCGCTACAAGGGCCAGATGATCCGCGTGCGTGTGCTGCCCAACGGGTTCGAATTCGAAGGTGAGAGTTATCGATCGCTCACGGCGATTGCAGAGAAAGTGACCGGGTCCCATTGGAATGGACCGCTGTTCTTTAGATTGCCTCGACCAAACCAGGATGGTGCCGCGTGAATACGACGCAACGAACGAATTCAGACAGGGCAACTTTCGGCCGCGCGTCCAACGCCGGCGCTGCCCCAAACGATTGCAAACGACCGGTGCGGTGTGCGATCTACACCCGCAAATCCACGGAGGAAGGCCTTCATCAAGAATTCAATAGTCTGGATGCCCAGCGCGAAGCCGGCGAGAACTACGTCGCCAGCCAGAAGTCCAATGGCTGGGTGTGCTTGCAAACGCGCTACGACGACGGCGGTTTCACGGGCGGGAATCTCGAGCGACCGGCGGTTCAGCGCTTGATGGCCGACATCCAAGCCGGCCAGATCGACTGCGTCGTGGTTTACAAGGTCGATCGGCTGTCCC